>JBAVZX010001298.1:0-2960 GCA_049589015.1 Phormidium sp.
GTTTTAGACTGGACTGGTGGACAGCCTTTTCTGACGCAAAAGGTTTGTCTAATTATTCTGAATAATATCAGATGTGAAGCAAATTGCCTTCCTAAAAATAAGATTTTTAACCAAAAAGATTGGATTAAAAAGATTATTATTTCTCAAATTATTGACAACTGGGAAGCACAGGATGAACCGGAACATTTGCGGACAATACGCGATCGCCTTTTGAGAAGTTGCCAACAACCAGGTAGATTATTAGGAATTTACCAACAAATTTTGCACCAAGGGGAGATTTCAGCTAATGGTAATTCGGAACATTTAGAGTTACAGTTATCGGGATTAGTTGTAAAAAAAGATGGAAAATTAAAAGTTTACAATCGAATTTATGAGTTAGTTTTTAATCGCCAGTGGGTAGATGAAGCTTTAGCTAATTTGCGTCCTTATACAGATGCGATCGTTGCTTGGGAAGCGACAGATAGAAAAGATGAAACCTATTTATTGCGCGGAAAAGCTTTACAAGATGCCTTAGAATGGGCAGCAGATAAAAGCTTAAGTACACAAGATTTTCAATTTTTAACGGCTAGTCAATCATTAGAAACTAGAGAAATTACTCAAGCTCATCAAAAGTTAAAAGAAATTCACTCCTCTGCTGAAGATCAAGAAAAAATTGCCCAAGAAGCGGCAAGTATTGAGCAAACTGGTATTAGTGCTTTACGATTATTTGAAACTCAACAAATTGAGGCATTATTGTTAGCATTACAAGCGGGACAAGCTTTAAAGTCACTGATTAATGATGAAATTTCTTTCACAAACTATCCCAGCCACAGCCCCTTATTAGCTTTACAAATCATTTTAGAATATATCCGGGAGAAAAACAAATTTTCTGGTGATTGGCGAGGAATTACTTCAATTAGGTTTTCTCCTGATAGTCAGTGTTTGGCAACTGGTTGTCGTAATGGTAAAGTACAAATATGGAGTTTATCAGGGCAAAAATTAATCGAGTTCGCCACTCATAAAGGAGAAGTTTGGAGTGTGAATTTCAGCCCTGATGGACAGCATTTAGCTACCACAGGAGAGGATGATACTACTCGACTTTGGCACTTTTCTGGACAACAGATTCATCAATTCGATCGTCATAGTCATGCAGTAATTGAAGCGAAATTTAGCCCAGATGGGAAAAATTTAGTTACAATTGCTGAGGATGGGATTAAATTTTGGAATTTATCAGGGCAACAGATAGCTAACAGAAATATTCATCCGAGTTGGATAAGTGCAGTTGGTTTTTACCCAAATGGGGAATGTATTACGGCGGCATTTCGTAACGGTATAGTCCGTTTATGGAAGCGTTTTCAGCAACAACCTTTGGAATTGAAAGTGAATCAAACTATTGAAGGAAAAATTACTGAAATTACTTTTTGTCCTGATGGACAACGCTTAGTAATGATCGAAAAAAACAATATTCTCCGACTTTGGGATTTTCCTAAACGAAAAATGTCTCATTGGCAAACTGAACATAGCGAAATTAAAAGTATTAGTTTTAGTCCTGATGGATTACAGATCGCTACTGCTGGGAAGGATAGTACAATTAAAATCTGGGATTTATCGGGAAAACTCTTATTACAATTAAATGGTCATCAGGGTACAGTTCGGGATGTTTGCTTTAGTCGAAATGGGAAATTTTTGGCAAGTGCAGGGGCAGATGGAACGGTTCGACTTTGGGATTTAAGGAAACCTTTAATGTTGTTGTGTAGCCAATATACGAGAGTTTCTGGTGTGGGATTGAGTCCTGATGAGCAATATTTAACTAGTCGGGGAGAGGATGGTGTTGTTACTTCTTGGGAAGTTGTTAGTTTGGATGAGTTATTAGCAAAAGCTAATGATTGGTTAAAGGATTATTTCAACAGTCATCCTGAAGAATTAAAACAAATAGTCTGTAAAAATAATGACTAGAAATTTTATGACGATCGCTCTCACTAATAAACAAATGAATCATGATTATAATTTAGATTCTTATTATCAAGTTGGCGGTAGTTTGCCTGTCAATGCGCTGACTTATGTCAAGCGACAAGCAGATCAAGATTTATATCAAGCGTTAAAGTCTGGAGAGTTTTGTTATGTTTTGAACTCGCGACAAATGGGTAAATCTAGTTTGCGAATTCAAACAATGCAGAGATTACAAGGGGAAGGAGTTGTTTCTGCGGGAATTGACCTAACGGCAATTGGTAGTCAGAATATTACAATAGAGCAATGGTATGCTGGAATTACGCACAAGTTGGTAACGAATTTTAATTTAACTGTTAGTTCGCGGAGTTGGTGGCGCGATCGCCAATATCTTTCCCCATTACAAAATTTTAGTGAATTTATTGAAGAAGTCTTATTAAAAGAAGTTGACAAAAATATTGTAATTTTTATCGATGAAATAGACAGCGTTCTGAGTTTAAATTTTTCTAGTGATGATTTTTTTGCCTTTATTCGCGCCTGTTATAACAAAAGGGCGGAAAATTCAGCTTATCAACGATTGAGTTTTGCTTTATTAGGTGTAGCAACTCCTTCGGATTTAATTCAAGATAAAAATCGCACACCTTTTAATATTGGTCAAGCCATTGAATTGTCTGGATTTCAGTTAGATGAAGCTGCACCGTTAGCTAGTGGAATAGTGGATAAAGCTAGCAATCCTAAAGCGGTTTTAAAAGAGATTTTGTTCTGGACTGGTGGACAACCTTTTTTGACCCAGAGGCTATGTAAAATTGTCCGAAATTCGGAATTTTTTATTAGTGCAGGTGAAGAAGTAGAGGCGATTAAAAATTTAGTGCAAAGTCGGATTATTGAAAATTGGGAAACTCAAGATGAACCGGAACATTTAAGAACAATTCGCGATCGCTTTTTGAACAAAGGTAAACATCTAGCGAGAATTTTGGGGCTATATCAGCAAATTTTACAACATGGGCAAATCATAGCTGATGGTAGCTTAGAGT
>JBAVZX010001299.1:0-1835 GCA_049589015.1 Phormidium sp.
CAAAGAAGGGGAAAAGTTTTGAGTTTGTCGGGGCAGATTTAGCAGAATTCTCTGCTAAATCTGCCCGTACAGAGTTTTTTGCCCCTGGAGCCCCTGGAGCCGCTGGAGACCCTCTGCCACGTTGCACTAATCAACCAAAGAAAACATTAGTTCACCTTCGCAGGCGAGTTGACCATCTACTTGGGCAATGCCGCGCATTTTCCCAAAGCGACGACGTTTGATGCTGAGTAGTTCCAAGGTCATTACCAATTGATCCCCTGGTGTTACGGGACGGCGGAAGCGCACTCCATCTATGGCAGCAAACATAAATAACCCGCGTTCAATATCAGGTAATTGAGTCAGGACAATGCCACCGACTTGAGCCATTGCTTCAACAATTAGCACTCCCGGCATAATCGGTCTTCCGGGAAAATGTCCTTGAAAAAAGGGTTCATTAACCGTGACATTTTTAATGCCTACAGCCTTTTCTCCTGGAACATAATCAATGATGCGGTCTACCAATAAAAAAGGATAACGATGGGGCAGCAAATTTTGAATTTCTTCAATAGTAAAAACCTTTTTGCTGATAGGAGAAGAATCGATATCTGTTGGTTCAGAACTTTGAGAGTTGGATGTACTTGCTTCGATTACGGACATGAGTAGATCAAAATTAGACTTTAGATTTTGGACTTTGGATTGTCGATTTATAAGAATAAATCTTTAAAACGAGAAGTAGGAGAATTGTGGATTGAGAGAGTTTTGATTTGTTGGGGCGAGGTCAACAAATTATGTGCCAACCGCCTCTTCTTCCTCCAGACTCCAGTTAAGAAACCTGTGTTTGTAACAACTTAGCTAGTTGGATATGCAGGTTGTGACTTGCTTTGTAGGCGAAGTAATGAGCGATCGGGATATTGCCCAATAAACTCAAATCTCCTACTAAGTCTAAAATTTTATGACGTACTGGCTCATTTGCAAATCGCAAAGGTGGATTAATCCAACCTGAATTGTCACAAACCAGAGCATTTTCCAAAGTACCACCTTTGATTAAACCTTTAGCCCGTAACTCTTCAACTTGGTGTGCTAGACCAAAAGTGCGTGCAGGTGCGATCGCACTAGCAAAACTTTCCTGACTTGGAGACCAACTGTACCACTGATTCCCGATCGCCCGAACATCAAAATCTATTCCATAAGTAAAGCGCATTTTCCGTGCAGGCATAGCACAAACAAAAGCATCACCCTGGTAAATGCTTAAAGGACTGGGGACTAGACACCCGGAGAAAGAAGACGCAGCAATCTCCTCTATTTCTTCCTCTCTAGTGTCAGCCAAACTCAAGAGATCCCCTGCGCCTAATCCTGCCCGTGCGATTTCTTCCACCCAAACTTGAGCCGAGCCATCCAACAGAGGCACTTCTGGCCCATCGACTTCTATTCTGGCATCATGGACACCCATTGCCGTTAAAGCCGCTAATAGGTGTTCCACAGTGCGAACACCGCTAAAGTTTTCCCCCAGTTGAGTAGAAAGCAGAGTTTGAGTCACAACTTCCAACTTCGCGGGAATAGTTGGTTGTTCTGGCAAGTCAACCCTAACAAAATAGCGACCTTGACCAGGTAATGCTGGTAAAACCCGTACTTTGGTAATGATTCCGCTATGGAGTCCCACCCCAGAAACTTCAAAACTATTTGCCAGAGTTTGTGTCATTTTGTCTTATGTCATTGGGAACTCTTAACAAGGGACAAAGAAAAGTTAAAAGTTAAGCATCATGATACTTGTTTCTTTTGACTTTTGACGGCAAGCTGAGTCTATGAATGAAGAATCACCGCCCTAAAAGTGCGGTGAGTGTCAATTTCTCTAGAAC
>JBAVZX010001300.1:0-1910 GCA_049589015.1 Phormidium sp.
GGCTGTAAAAAGCTTGCACTAGCAAATGGTGAGTATGGGCTAACCATAATACTTTATAACCACTGGGAAGGGGAGCGGTACAGAGGAAGCGATCGGCTGTGAAAGTTTTCCCGCCTCCTGTGGGTAAAACTAAGATACCGCCCTTGTGTTGAGGCTTAGGTTGCGCTTGATTAAACCATTGACTGAGTTTTTTTAATGCTTCTTCCTGATGGGCGGCTGGTTGCCTGGGGTTTTTCTGTGCTTTGGTAAGGTCATAAATACGCAGGAAATGTCTATCTGTTTGCTGGAACATAATTATTTTGTCGGGTTGTTTTTCTGTTTTAGTGTTCCCCGACACCTAAAGAAAATTGAAAATTAACTCATCAGCAGCAAAACTTTACAGAGGTCTTACAAAGAGGATTCAGCAGAGGTATCCACCCTCTGATAGACTTGAGAACTGTTAGAGCCTGACGAAACATTGCCTAAATAAGCCTTGGGAGGACAGACCCCGTGTTGGAAAGTACGCTCGGATTGGAGATTATTGAAGTTGTTGAACAAGCGGCGATCGCTTCTTCTCACTGGATGGGTAAAGGAGAGAAAAACACCGCTGACGAAGTGGCTGTAGAAGCCATGCGGGAACGGATGAACAAGATTCACATGCGGGGTCGCATTGTCATCGGAGAAGGGGAACGTGATGAAGCCCCTATGCTTTACATTGGTGAGGAAGTGGGTATTTGCACCCGTGAAGATGCCAAAGATTTTTGTAACCCAGATGAATTAGTAGAAATTGACATTGCTGTTGACCCTTGCGAAGGTACTAACTTAGTAGCTTATGGGCAACCAGGCTCAATGGCAGTGCTAGCAATTTCCGAAAAAGGTGGTTTGTTTGCTGCGCCTGACTTCTACATGAAGAAACTAGCTGCACCTGCGGCTGCTGCTGGTCATGTAGATATTAACAAGTCAGCTACAGAAAACCTGAAAATTCTCTCCGAGTGCTTGAGCCGTTCTGTTGAAGAATTGGTAGTGGTAGTGATGGATCGTCCCCGTCACAAGGAGTTAATTCAGGAAATTCGCAAAGCAGGTGCCAGAGTTCGTTTAATTAGCGATGGTGACGTTTCTGCGGCTATTTCCTGCGCTTTTTCGGGAACTAATATTCACAGTTTGATGGGTATTGGTGCAGCACCAGAAGGTGTGATTTCTGCGGCGGCGATGCGCTGTTTGGGTGGACACTTCCAAGGACAGCTGATTTACGATCCAGAAGTGGTAAAAACTGGCTTAATTGGCGAAAGCCGGGAAGGTAATATTGCCCGTTTGACTGAAATGGGAATTACTGAACCTGACAAAGTTTACAATGCCGAAGATTTAGCTTCTGGGGATACTGTATTATTTGCTGCTTGTGGAATCACTCCGGGAACTTTAATGGAAGGTGTGCGCTTCTTCAAGGGCGGCGCAAGAACTGAAAGCTTAGTAATTTCTACTCAGTCGAAGACGGCTCGCTTTGTGGATACAATTCACTTGTTCGATAATCCGAAGTCTTTGCAATTGAAATAGAGATCAAAAAAGGGAACAGGCAACAGGGGACGGGGAACAGTTTTCTCTTTTCCCTTGTTGCCTTTCCTTGTTTTGTGATCTGTTAGAGAAATAGAGGAAAGGTAAAAAGGTAAAGATTCTTTTCCAAACTTTACCTATTCCTCTTTTATCTTGTAATATATTCGGGTTTTCTGTCTGATTTTCCAGCTGCCTGATTTTTAAGATAGTAGGTAATTGGTAATCAGTAATGGATAATAGATAAGAATATCAGCCAATTAGCAACTAGCAAATTAACAATTAGCCGTTAGCAATTAACCATTAGCAAATGAATATTGCAGTAGTAGGGCTTAGTCACAAAACAGCACCAGTTGAAATTCGTGAAAAACTGAGCATTCCCGAAG
>JBAVZX010001301.1:0-10125 GCA_049589015.1 Phormidium sp.
CGCGAGATGTAACTTTAGCAGAAGCGGCGACTTTGGTGAGTAATTTACCTGCGCCAAATAACTTTAATCCTTGTGGTGATAGTCAGGCGCGGGAAAGAGCAATTAATTTGCGAAATGGGGTGATTGCTCGGATGTTGGAGCAAGGTAAAATTACTGTAGATGAGGCGAATAAGGCGAGGCGATCGCCTTTAGAAGTTAGCCCGAAAGTTTGTCAAGAACAAGCTAATACAATTTCTCCCTATTTTTACAGTTATGTATTCGATGAGTTGGAGTTTTTGTTGGGGGAAGAACTAGCTAGGGAAGGGAATTTTATCATTGAAACTGCGTTGAATTTGGGAATGCAAGCTAAGGCGGAATCTGCTTTGCGGAATACTATTAATAATGCTGGTGCTAATAGTCGATTTTCGCAAGGTGCGATCGTTACTCTTGATTCTAAAACTGGTGCAATTTTAACGATGGTGGGGGGATTAGATTACAAACAAAGTCAATTTAATCGGGTGACTCAAGCACACCGCCAAGCAGCATCAACTTTCAAAGTTTTTAGCTATGCAGCAGCTTTGGATAAAGGTATTTCGCCTAATAAATCTTATTCTTGTGCTCCTTTAGTTTGGCGACAACGTTACCCAGGTTGTGAACGTACTGGCGGCGGTAGTGCTAATATGTACAATGGAATAGCGCAATCGGAAAATGTGATTGCTTTAAGGGTGGCGCAAGATGTGGGTTTAGAAAATGTGGTGCTTATGGCACAAAGAATGGGAATTCAATCTAAACTTAATCCTGTACCTGGGTTAGCATTAGGACAAAGTGAAGTTTATCCTTTAGAAATGACTGGTGCTTTTGGGGCGATCGCAAATAATGGTGTATGGAATCGTCCTCATGCTATTGTTCGGATTCGTGATACTAGTTTTTGTCGTGATATCAAAGATCTGGAAACTTGTCCCGAAATCTATTCTTTTGCTCCTGACAAAAATGCCAATTCTCAAAGAGTTTTACGCCGAGAAGTTGCTGCTCAAATGAATAATTTATTGCGCGGAGTGGTACAATTTGGTACAGGAAGAAATGCCTCTTTAGGTTTAGGAGAAGAAGCGGGTAAAACGGGTACTAATAGCGATAACCGAGATTTATGGTTTATTGGATATGTTCCAAGTCAAAGGTTAGTTACTGGTGTTTGGTTGGGAAATGATAATAATTCACCAACTAGAGGAAGTAGTGCTCAAGCAGCTTTAGCTTGGGGAAATTATATGCGACAAATTATCAGGTGATTTTTCCTTGGCTTTTTCTGCGGTGTAATCAATGGGAAGGGCGATCGCAAATTCTGTCCCTTTACCTATTTCAGAAGTACAAGTAATTTTTCCCAGATGTTTTTCTTCCACAATTTGTCGAGTAATTGCTAACCCTAAACCTGTACCAATACCTCTGGGTTTTGTAGTAAAAAAGGTATCAAAAATTTTTCCCATGTTTTCAGGACAAATCCCACAACCGTTGTCAGCAATTCGCACCATTACCCAGTTATTATCTAGGCGTTTTGTAGTAATTAAAAGTTCTTTTTGTTGAGAGGTTTCTGTGGTTTTTGTTTCTTCTAAAGCATCGTTCGCGGAGCGTGACTCGAAAGAGTCAATCGCATTACTAATTAAATTCATGAATACCTGATAAAGAAAACCTGTATAACCTGTAATTTTGGGAAGATCATCATAGTTAATTACTACTTTAATTCCCTTCTTAATCCGGTTATGCAAAATTAGTAAAGTGCTGTTAATACAGGCGTGTAAATCAACTAACTGAGGTTCCGCTTCATCTAAACGCGAAAAATCTTTTAAACTCAGCACAATTTGGCGAATTCTTTCCGCGCCCACTGTCATTGATTGCAAAGTTTTGGGTAAATCTTCCTCCAAGAATTCTAAATCAATTTCTTCAGCTTGTTCTTGTAAAGCTAAAGATGGTTGAGTAAGTTCCTTTTCGTAAGATGCTAAAATATCCAAAAGGTCAGTAACATAATCGCTAGCATGAACAAGGTTGCCATAAATAAAGTTTACTGGATTATTAATTTCATGCGCTATCCCAGCAACCATGCGCCCTAAACTAGACATTTTCTCACTTTGAAGTAACTGCGCTTGTTGTAACTCTTCTTGTCGAATAGCTGCGGCTTTCTGTTCTGCTAATAAATATTTAACCCGGTTAATGAGTTGATTTAAAGATATACTTAAAATGCCTACTTCATCCCTGGTACTTACAGGTGCTTGTAAGTCGAAATTATCATCTTGAGTAACTTTTTGTGCTACTTCAGTGGTAGCTTTTAAAGGACGTGCGATCATTCTACTAGTATAAATTGCTGAAAATATGGCTAGGATCACTGATACCAACATACTAGACATTGTGATACTAACTTGTAATACTTCACCTCGTTCTAAATTTTTTTCTGCTTGAGTTTCTTCCCAGAAAGCTTTTGTCGCAATCTCGGCTAATTTGGCTGAATAATCATCAAATTTAAGCGCTGTTTCACTGATAGTCAAATTTAATAGTGAGTGCTGTAATTCAGGAATTTGCCTGGGCTGTAAAGTTGCTGGATCGATTTTTTTAATAAGACTTTCTGTTTGTTTAAAATAATCTTCTAATACTTGTTCATAAGTTAGAAAAAAAGGATAAAACCCAGGAATTTCCCGAACTTTTAAAGATTTTTTTGCTTCTTTAAGTAGTAATCTAACATTAATAATACGTTGAATAAAATGGGAATGCTCATCTTGAAAATCTTGTGGTCTTTCCAGCAAAGCGATTAATTGTTGTTGATGCGATCGCGCTTGCAAAACCGCTAATTGCAAATTGTTAAGCAACACACCTGTTTCATGCCATTTTTCAGCTTCATCTCGAAAAGTTTCTTCATAATAATTACCCAACCCAATACCTACAGTTGTACCTAAAATCGCAATACCCAAAGCCAGAGCATAGCCACATCTAATTTTAGTACCAATGGTCAAGCTACTGGTAGCATTTTTCCACCAGTTAAATTTATTAGCCCAAATTTTTCGAGAATGATCTGCTATTTCCTGATGCCCTGACAGGGAAGAATTGGGTTCCATATTCATCAGATAGGATAGAAATAATAATCATAAATCATTTCTATCCTATCTAATAAAATAAATAAACAGACAGGGTATAATCCCGGATTTTCTAGTAGCTTTACGTTACCTTGGTTAAAGTTTTACAAAGTTACAGTTTTTAACGATAACCACGCCAAGGGCTGACTTGCAATACACCTTTACGAGTAAACACAACCTTAAAATATGCAACTGGTTGTTGATTTACATCAGGAGAATCAGTGGGAACATTAGCAGCACCCAAGTTAGGAAGAGGAGTTTGGTTTAAATATTCCTGTGCAGGTTTGTTACGAGGTTCATAGTTTACCACTGTTCCATCTGGACGCAGAGCAACCCGATAAATTAACTCGTCAGGAAACTTAGTAATTTCTGTTCTACGTTGTTGAATTTGGTTGTGAAGGTTACGATTCAAAACTCTCAGAGAAGGTGTATCAACAATTTCATTCTTCCTCCCTAAAGTTGCTCCCGTAGTTATGGGACTTTGCACTCCTAAAGTAGATGGCGTAGTGGGTGGTAAAGTAGCCCCAGGAGTTTGTAAACCTACAGTTGACTCAGTTGGGGGAATAGTAGGAACAGCTAGAGGAGTTTGCACTACTGAATTAGATGCTGTTGGCGGTACAGTTGGTGTAACAGGTACAGGAGTTGGCTGTACTGCAATGGTAGAGTCTGTTGGTGGTGCAGTTGGTGTAACAGGTTCAGGAGTTGGCTGTACTGCAATGTTAGAGTCTGTTGGCGGTGTAGTGGGTGGAACTTCTGTGGTTAAAGGTGTTGCGGAAGAATTGGAAGTAACAGGCGCAGTAGTTTGTACTCCTAAATTAGATTCAGGAGTTGTGGTTGTAGTTGTCGGAGGTAAAGGAATTGGTTGATTGGGATCAGTTTGTCCGGGAATTGTAGAATTCGGGGAGACAGCACCAGTACTATCTTGTGGTAAAGGTTCTCTCGGTTTTTGCACTTCGGGGATGGGGACAAAGAAAAGTGCGATCGCCGCCAATGCTAAACTAGACAAACCCAAAGCGGCTGGTGCAGCTTGTTTCACCAAATCTTCATCCGACTTAGCAAAGCGTTTTTCCACTGGCGCTAACTTCAACCCTAAGCTAGGCAAAGTTTGGCTATCAGCAAAAAACTGATCTACAGCTTCGACTAAATCAAACAATTGCACTGTAGATAAATCAACTTCAATGGGATTTGTCTGAATTGGAGGTGCAGTGACACCGTGAGAAAAATCAGTTAAATTTTGTGGTTGGACAATTAATCGATGTAAATTTTGTCCATTGTGCCGCAACTGCACCAAAGGTACATGACCATTTTCCAAATGTTGATGGGGGACACCACTTAAAATTGCTTGGGCGTAGTTACTAACTGCTGTCACCAAACTTTCAAAAAAGTCTCTTCCCCCACTTAAAGTAGGCCCAGTATAACCTGCCAAACGACATTCGGCATTGACTAAAATTGTTAAGACTGGGCGCATATCTAACTGAGTGATACCGCCAGTTGTTTCACTCAACCCTTCTAAGATCAGGGTGCAATTGGGCAAGCTGTACTGTCGTTGGATCGTCATGAGATTTTAGATTTTAAATTTTAGATTCAGCCCAGAGATAAATTTGGATTAAATTTCCCCATCGAACAGACTAGTCCAAAAGCGTTGGATTCCAGAAGTGCCTGTACAAAAAAGCAATTGTCCCAAAAGAGCGATCGCTAATTCATTCAATTTTTCGTCTGAACTATAGGCTACCACTCCAGAGCGTCGGGGATTCATCCGGCTACGAAAATGTTTGCGGAAGCGCTCCAAAAAGTAAGAAAGTCGAAAATGATGTTCTACTGATAATTGTTTTTCTGACAATTGTTGATATGCGAGTAACAACTGTCGGATCAGAACTGTCATACGTCGTGCTAAATTGCAGGCGATCAAAACTAATGCTTTGGCTTCGACTACACTCAAAGAATAACGTTGAGTGTAACGGCGCATCGGGTTAGTACAGCGCAATCGCCACAATGTTACGCGATTTTTAATAATTCCTTGCAATTCTAGCTCTTTAGACACACTGAGGATCGCTTCCGAACCACCAATATCTAAGGCTTCAATTGTCAGTAATATCAGATCTATTTGTTGCCGAGAGCGGCGGGGAAACTCGCGTTCCTCAAAATTAGCTGGAATGGGTAAGCTTTCCAATATTAAAGGCAGGGGTTGAGCAGTAGGGGTATCTAAATACATTAGGTTTGGTTCAATTTTGATTCTAACTGGCTGGATAGCAAAACCATTCTAGATAAGATCGCACACTATTGTAGAAAGTTTTGAGTTTCGAGTTGTAGGGGTGGGTTTTTCCATAGAGTTAACAATACCAACAAAATATCTAGATCAACCCGCGGCTACAGAATTCTCCTCCCGCCTGCTCCCCTTGTCGCCTTGTCGCCTTGTCGCCCCCTGAACTCCCCTGCCCCTGGAGTACCTTTGCTTAGCTAAACTGGATGAAGAAGTATCTTTTCTTAAATTACCTTTGGGTAATCACAGCAGCAAAAGGGCTAGAGCATTATGAAAAATTCCGGGATGAAAAAGTCGAGCAGGCAGCACCCTAGAAAAAATGTGTTTTTGACGGGAGCGATTACAGCTAGTTGGTTATTATTGCAGAGTGCGTTGCCTGGTGTTCCCCCTGTTCTAGCTTCTGACCAGCAGGAAACGATGACTTATAATGAGTTGCTGAAGAAAATAGATGCAGGCAAAGTCACGAAGGTTGATATTGATCCAACGCAGCGTGTGGCGAGGGTGGAATTGCAGGGTGAGGATAAAACGGATTCTCCGGCAACGGTGAATTTGTTTGAGGATAATCGGGAGTTAATTCAAAGGCTGCGATCGAAGCGAGTCCAGTTTGCGGTACAACCAACAACAGATAATAGTGCAGCTTTAGGCTTTGTCATAAATTTACTCTTGGTTGTTCTGTTAATTTCAGCATTGTTGATGATTGTGCGCCGATCGGCTAATGCTTCTAACCAAGCAATGAATTTTGGTAAATCTCGTGCTCGTTTTCAAATGGAAGCGAAAACTGGAATCAAGTTTGAGGATGTGGCGGGTATTGAGGAAGCGAAAGAGGAACTCGAAGAGGTTGTGACTTTCTTGAAACAGCCTGAGCGTTTTACGGCTGTGGGTGCGAAAATTCCTAAAGGTGTATTATTAATTGGCCCTCCGGGAACTGGGAAAACTTTGTTAGCTAAGGCGATCGCAGGTGAAGCGGGTGTTCCTTTTTTCAGTATTTCCGGTTCGGAGTTTGTGGAAATGTTCGTGGGTGTGGGTGCTTCCCGTGTCCGCGATTTGTTTAAGAAGGCGAAGGAAAATGCTCCCTGTTTGGTGTTTATCGATGAAATTGATGCGGTCGGGAGAATGCGGGGAACTGGGATTGGTGGCGGAAATGATGAACGGGAGCAAACTTTAAACCAGTTACTCACGGAAATGGATGGGTTTGAAGGGAATTCGGGAATTATTATTATTGCTGCTACTAACCGTCCTGATGTACTTGATTCTGCTTTGTTGCGTCCGGGACGTTTCGATCGACAGGTGATGGTGGATGCACCGGATCTGAAGGGACGTTGGGAAATTCTTAAGGTTCATGCGCGGAATAAGAAGGTGTCGGAGGAGGTGTCGCTGGAAACGATCGCTCGTCGGACTCCTGGTTTTACGGGTGCAGATTTGGCGAATTTACTGAATGAAGCGGCAATTTTGACTGCCAGACGGCGCAAAGAAGCGATTACGATGCTGGAAGTTAATGATGCTGTTGACCGGGTGGTAGCGGGAATGGAAGGTACGCCTTTGGTGGATAGCAAGAAGAAGCGGTTAATTGCTTATCATGAAGTTGGTCATGCGATCGTTGGTACTTTGATGAAAAATCATGACCCGGTAGAAAAGGTGACTTTAATTCCTCGCGGTCAAGCTTTGGGTCTGACTTGGTTTACTCCGAATGACGAACGGGGATTAATTTCTAAGTCCCAGTTGATTGGCATGATTTGCGATGCTTTGGGTGGTCGTGCTGCTGAAGATGTGATTTTTGGTGATGCGGAAGTTACAACTGGTGCAGGTGGTGATTTGCAACAGGTAAGTAATTTAGCAAGGCAAATGGTGACTCGTTTCGGTATGTCTGAGTTGGGTCTGCTGGCTTTAGAAAGTCAGGGTAATGAGGTGTTTTTAGGTCGTGATTTCGCCAATCGTTCGGAATATTCGGAAGCGATCGCGGCTCATGTTGATGAACAGGTAAGATTGATTGTGTCTAAGTGCTATGAAGATGCGAAACAAATTATCGCCGAAAATCGCTCTTTGATCGATCGCTTGGTGGATTTGTTGATTGATAAGGAAACAATTGATGGTAATGAGTTGCGGAAAATAGTTTCCGAATACACTGAATTACCTGAATCACAACTGAAGAATGATTGGTCTGTTGTAAGTAGTTTGTAACTATTTACCGCCATAAATGTTAGATTTGCGATTTCCGGCACAATTTTGGGTATCGCAAATCTAAATTTTAGGATAAGGTTGGTATTAGGGGTTGTATACCCAAACTAACCTGTTCAATCTATGAGTAATAATAACCAAACAAAGGAAATTAACGAGGCAATTTCTCAATTGCTGGCGGCGATCAAAAATGACGAATTTCGCGGTGATCTGGAAGGTAAAGCAGTGAAACTACATCAATTGGGGATTCTCACGGCTAATCAGGGTAGGTTTGATGATGCGATCGAATTTTATTCGCAATGTCAGGAAGTTTATCAACTGTTGCATGATTTAGAGGGAGTAGCTACTATCCTCTATGAAAAAGCTGTCATTAAAACTAATCAGGGAGAAATTTCTCAAGCAATTTCTTTGTTTGAGGAAGCATTGCAAATAGCAGAAAGTATGGGCGATTTGGCAACTCAAGCTGAAAGTTTGTACTCTTTAGGAATGATAAAAGCTAGTCAAGGATTGGTGGCGGATGCGATCGCTTTTTGCCAAAAGTCTTTAGAACTGAAAGATAGTTTAGGAGATTTGCCGGGAAAAAGTACAATCTTCCAGCAATTAGCTATTATTAAAGCTAATCAAGGGGAACTTTTGCCAGCAATTCAATTATTGAAACAGTCTTTATCGCTGAAAGAAAGCTGTAATGATTTATCAGGTAAAGCGAACCTTCTTCATTATTTAGGGGTGATTTATGCTCAATTAGGTGATGGAGAAGCAGCTACTTTGTCTTATCTACAATCCTTGGAAATTAAAGAACAAATAGGTGATATTCAAGGTAAGGCAGCTACTTTACATCAGTTAGGTGATTTATATAAAAATCTTGATAAAATCGAAGAGGCAATAGAATTATATCAGCAATCTGCCCAACTAAAAGAAAAAGGAAATGACCCAGAAAGTAAAGCCGCAACTATGGGAATGTTGGGGCAATTATTAGTAAAGAAGGGAGATTTAAAATTAGCTCTAACTTATTTACATGAAGCTTTGGAAATATTTGAAAAACTAAAATCTCCAAATGCCAAAACAGTGAAACAAATTATTTCAGAAGTCCGTCATTTACAGCAAGCAGAAATAAAACAAAAAAGAAAAGGGTGGTAAAACCAAGTTCGTTGTAAACACTTCAGTGTTCCACTATTCCAAATCCTCCACACTAATTCCTAAAGCTGCTAATTGTTCGGGAGAAAGAGACTTTAACTTTTCTGTTAATTGAATTCGCTTTTGTCGTTCTCGTTCCACCTCTGCAACTGCTAGTTCCGCCTCTGTCTGTAACCAATTTCCCTCCCCATCACACCAACGCAACCAAGAACGGTTAATTCCTGCAAATTCCCCTTGCCAAATTCCCAACCCCACTTTTAGTTCAGAAATCCAAAATAGAGGTTTTTCTGAATCTATAGTTTGCTCTCGATAGCGTCCGCCATTAAGTTTAAATGCTCGTAAGCGATCGCTATAACGACTAAATACAACATAATAAGGTACTCGTAAAATTCGCTCATAAACATCCCACTTTCTCGGCGGTATTTCTCTAGTTGGTTGTCCGTTACTTTCCTTAGAATCTACTTCGGAAATCTTCTCTTCTTCTAACAGCGCCAGTTCTCCCAAATCTTCTTTTTCCGTTCCCGGCGAAAGCAGTTCCACAACTAAAAATGGATTCACACCTTCTTGCCAAACAACGTAACTAGAACGCAAATCTGTACCTTCATAAAAGCGCGGTACATCCAAAACGAGAAACCAATCAGGACGTTTGTGCCATAAAGGATTTTTCACATCGTAATACAAGTTTAAATCAGTACCTACAAAGATTCTTGAAGGTGGGTAATCGGTCAATTGCAATGTGCGAGTCAGCAACTGAGGTTGTAAAATATGAAACTCATCAGGCAAGCCAGGTTCCTCCGGGTCTTCACTAGGCAAATCGTACATTGTCGGCAGAGTTTCCTTTGCCGGAAGGGGAGGTTCTGTCTGGGGAATGACAGTCCGCTGTTGTGACATGACGATATGATTAGGGATTGGAATTTTGCGTTATCAATACTTTACCACATTCGCTGAATTACTGTTAATGCAGTATTCGGAAAATCAGTAAATAGACCATCTACACCTAAGTTAAAAAATTGCTCATATTCTGCTTCTGGTTTCTGATTGTAATCGGGTGCTAAATATTGCTTTTCGTTCCGAAAAGTGTAAGGGTGAACTAGTAATCCTGCGGCATGAGCGTCGGCAATTAAAGAAGTAGGAGATAGTAATTTACCATCACTATCTACAGGGATGATCATTTGTTTATTGGGTCCGATTCCGGCAGCATATTCAGCAATTTTAGCTAATTCTTGGGGTTTGGTTAAGTCATGGTAAGTGCGGCGATCGCCTTTTATTACCAAATCAAAAGGTTGCCCAGAATTTTCTAGTAATTGAATTAATGGTAAATTAGTTAATTGACTGATCTTTTGCAAATTTTCAGTTTCAAAAGATTGAATAAAAATCGGATCTGTAGCAGATTTATATCCATTATTATAAAGTATTTCAATTAATGGTTCTTCTAAAGGTAAACCAATAGAAGCAAAATAAGTT
>JBAVZX010001302.1:0-3461 GCA_049589015.1 Phormidium sp.
GTGAGGGTGCGGGGTGTGCCTTCTGTGGATTTGGGACAGTGGTGTTTTTTGACGAGTTGCAGGTAGATATCGGTGGCGGGGTTATCGCGGTTATCGAATTTGCTACCGTCGATGCAGAGGAGTTGCAGGGTTTGGTGGAATCTTTAGGGTAGTGGTAAGATCAAAAAATGAATTCAAGTTTGTTTTATGTCACATCCCGAATTATTGGCGCAACTACGGCAATTATCCCGTGCTGATAAGTTTCAAATGATGCAGTTTTTAACGGCTGAATTGGCGAAAGAAGAAGGAATTGTATTAGGAAATGAAGCCGCCGAAATAGTTCATGCCGTGCATACATCTAATGGTGCAGCAGAACAACTAATGCAGTTACTAGAAATAGAAAAAAAGCAAGCTCAAAATGTTAAATAGTAAGCGATATCCTTTTCAACCTAAACGGGATGAGTTTGGCGTTTTAGCTGATGTGACCTATCTGCCTTTAAGACTAATTTATCAAAATCGATCGGTTGAGGTTATGGGTTTACTGGATACAGGAGAAGCGTGTTAATGTTTCACCCTATAATATTGGAATACAATTAGGAGCAATTTGGGAAGAACAAAGATTTTCTCTAAAGGTCAAACACAGGTATGAATACTACAGACAATTCCCCAAAGTCAGATCGATCGTCGGAAATAGAGATATCTGTCACAGAATTAGAATGCCAGCTTAATGAATCACTCAAGCAACTATCGCCACAGAAATTACAGGTGCTTGCTGATTTTGCTGCGTACTTAGTTAATGTTGAAAGTGAAGCAGCAACTCAGGAACTTTTGGCAATTCCAGGGTTGTTAGAACGAATTAAGCAAAATCAAGCTACTCCTAAAACCGATTATACAAACTGGAGAAACATTCGATCTGATGTATGAAGTTTTGCTTCATCCCGATGCTCAAAACGTTTATGCTAATGCTGACAAAGCCCTAGCTAAGAAAATTGCTCGATGTTTGCAGCAGCTAGAGCAAAATCCTCGATCGCACCCTAATATTAAAGCTCTCAAAGGAGATTTGGCGGGGTTATATCGGTATAGAATTGGAGATTATAGAGTCATCTATTCAATAGAAGATGAAGTAGTTCGGGTGTTTGTTGTTGCGATCGCCCATCGTAGTGAGGCATATAAACCATGAATTGCGGTTCATTACGAGAAGGTAGGTAAACACCAACGGAGACTAATATAATAATCGAAATAACGCAAGTTGTCGCGTCGAAGCGAGTAAGAAAATAGAGAAAATTTGGCTGAAGTTTGTGGATAGTGGTAACATTGTGTTTTAGAAGTTGTTGGTTTGCTAGATACGGGAGCGAGTCTTAATATTTTACCGTACCATGTTGGTTTAGCGTTAGGAGCCGTTTGGGAGGAGCAAACACTTTCAATTCCGTTAGCTGGTAATCTTGCGCCAGTGGAAGCAAGGGGTATGCCATAATTAATGAGAGCATATATTCAAAGGATTAATAAGGACTATGGCAAGCATTACGATTCAAGTTGATGAAGATATTAAGACAGCGTTTGAAGGGGCTAATTCTGAAACTCAGAAAAAGTTGAGCTACATTGTTCAATTGTTTTTGAGAAGAAATTTACAAAATAAAAGTTTAACTGAAGTTATGGCAGAAATCTCTGACAAAGCACAACAGCGAGGCTTAACGCCAGAAATTTTACAAGAAATTTTAGCGGATGATAATGACGAATAGATTTGTCGTAGATACGAATGTTTTAATCAGTGCTTTACTGTTTAAAAATTCAATCCCATTTCGGGCGATTGAATTGGCAGAAAAGCAAGGAATAATTTTATATTCTGAAGCGACTTTAAATGAATTAGAGCAAGTTTTGAATCGTAAAAAGTTTAACAAGTATCTTTCTTTAGAAGACAGACAGGTATTTTTGCTTAAATTTATCAGCGCCTCCGAGTTAGTCTCTATTACAGAAACAATTGCCGTTTGTCGAGATGAAAAAGATAATAAGTTTTTAGAGTTGGCTGTTAGTGGTAATGCCAATGTAATTGTTACGGGTGATTTGGATTTATTGGTATTAAATCCTTTTCAAGCAGTAGAAATTGTTACTCCCGATATATTTATTAATAGATTTAGTTAATTGTAAGTTGATTTAGCGGTAGTTGGGGTGGCTTGACTTTATAGATTATGCTTCTAAAATGGTGCGTTTTATCCAATTCATAATAGTTTGGATGATGTGCGGATCTTGGGGTGAGAAAGTGGGAATGGCGGGATGGGATGAGTCGGTAATAACGCAAATTGTAGCGTCGAAGCGATCGAGAAAATCGAGAAAAGTTTGGCTAAAACCTTGGGGTTTCGCCTCTTCGTAGAAAATGAGGATGGGGTGTTTTTCCCAGTCTAGGAGTTCCCAGTAGATTTTGAATTTCCTATTTTTTGTAAAAAATCTTTGTAAGTTAAAATTTCTGTCTCCTCAAAATTCACTAAACTTAATAAATCTCTATCTCCTGTAATTAAAAAATCAGCTTGACTATCTTTAGCTAAAGCTAATAAATAATTATCTTTAGCATCTCTACAAATAGAAACTTCTGAGGTTATTTCTATAGATAAACCAATAATATTCAACAATTCCAGCAATTCTTGGACTTTCGCTACTGGAAAATATTTTTGGAGTTTTGGTCTTTGAGTTACCAGATTAATTTCCTCTAGGATTTGGTTACACAAGACAACTTGGATCGTTTTATTGACGATTAATTGTTGGAGATTGGCTAATTCTTTACCAATCAAGAAGCTAATCCAAAGATTCGTGTCTATAATTACTTTAAGAGGCTGGTTTTCTGGCATAAATTTCGCTTCTAACTGCTTCAACTTCTTCGGTAATAGTTTCTAAAGAAAGTTCATCGGTTTTGAAAGACTCTAAAAGGGCTGTTAATTGGCTGTTTAATACTTCTTTTTCAAGTTCTTGGCTTAACAGCAATTTTTCTGGATATGGCAGTTGTTTGACTAAGGCTAAAACTTGTTCAAAGTTCAGGGAAAGTTGATAGCTGGCTGGAGTCATTGTTCGTTACGGTTAGGGTTTATCGATATTTTATCTCAAATTTTTGGATTGAGGATGGTTTCATATCTCTAAAATAGTCCTTTGCAGCCAAGTCATAATAGTTTGAATTAGGTGCGGATCTTGGGGTGAGAATGTGGGAATGGTGGGATGGGGTGAGTCGGCGATCGAGCAAATTGTAGCGTCGAAGCGATCGAGACAATCGAGAAAAGTTTGGCTAAAACCTTGGGGTTTTGTCTCTTCGTAGAAAATGAGGATGGGGTGTTTTTCCCAGTCTAGGAGTTGCCAATAGATTTTGAGTTCTGTGAGGGTGCGGGGTGTGCCTTCTGTGGATTTGGGACAGTGGTGTTTTTTGACGAGTTGCAGGTAGATATCGGTGGCGGGGTTATCGCGGTTATCGAATTTGCTACCGTCGATGCAGAGGAGTTGCA
>JBAVZX010001303.1:0-2568 GCA_049589015.1 Phormidium sp.
GGACATCTGTGGTAAAAAAAATCCTAAAAATGGTGCAAAAATCCTGGCAACGTTTTCTGCAATCTACTTCGGGCAAAATTGGTTTAATTTTAACCATTTTGATCATATTATTTTCGCTTTTAGCGCCAATACTTCATCCTTACGATCCCGCTACCGATCGCAATTTCACTGCACGTTTAAAACCTCCTAGTGCTGAACATTGGTTTGGAACTGATGGATTAGGAAGAGATATTTTAGTGTTAGTTTGGTATGGGATGCGAACTTCTCTAACTGTTGGGTTAATTTCGGTAGTAATAGGATTAGTAATTGGGTTAGTTTTAGGATTAATTGCGGGTTATTTTCGGGGGAAAGCTGATACTTTGATTAGTTGGGTAACGGATATACTTTTGGCTTTTCCTTCTATTTTGTTAGCGATCGCGATCGTCACCGTCACAGGCCCAAGTTTACCCAGCGTCATGTTAGCAGTAGGAATTGTCCAAATTCCCATTTATATTCGCTTAACTCGTAGCATGGTACTCTCATTAAGAGAACAAGAATTTATCCAAGCAGTAAAAGCATTAGGCGCTTCGCCAAATCGAATTATTTTCAACCACATTTTACCCAGTACACTTTCACCTTTAATTGTCCAAGCAACACTATCAATTGGTACAGCAACCTTAGAAGCAGCGGGATTAGGATTTTTAGGATTAGGAGCACAACCACCAACACCAGAATTAGGCACAATGTTAGCTGATGCCTTCAAAGGAGGCTATTCTTTAACCTATCCTTGGACAACCATTTTTCCCGGTTTATTTATTACTTTAACCGTCCTCGCATTCAATCTTTTGGGAGACGGCTTGCGTGATAGCCTAGACCCTCGATCTTAGGGAATAGCAACTAGGGAAAAGCCAAAAACTAAAAAGTAAAAACAGCATCTACCAACCCTGAATCAATTCTGAAAACTTCTTCTTCTCCTCTTTCTTCGTGTCCTTCGTGTCTTCGTGGTTCAAAAAAAATCTTTTCCACAAATCAAATAGCATTGCGATATTCTTTCTTTTGATTTTTAACTTCATCAATGACAAATCCCAATTAATCCAAGTCGAATTGACCAACAGTAACCGCACAAAAAGCAAACGCCAAAACAATTGGAATCGGACATTTCATGACAATACTAGCAATTGTTGCACTAATTGTTACTAGCACAGCAGCGATCGCCCAAATTCTTTCTTGCGGACTCAAACCTTTTCTATCTTTAATTTCTCTTAATTCTCTATTCGGAATTGGTTCCGGCATTACGGCATTGGGAGGAAAAGCCCAATAAGTATTTTTACCATCAACTACTAAATCTGTCCAACCGTTATCTTCGCACCATTGGTTAACCCATTCATCAGCAAAATGTTTCATTTCAATTCCTCCCAATCCGGCAATAGAGTTAAGTTATCTAGCGATCGCTAATAGCACTCAACCATTAGCGAACCAAAATCCGAAATGTTAACTTCCTTGAATAGTTAGAAAACTGTTACAACGCTGTCTACCAACGCTGTGTTCTGAACAGGTTAGCAAAAGCTCGACTTATATCAAAGTAAAAGATACCAAATTTAATGAACGGATTACCGAACCTTAAGAAAAAATGAGAACTGCGACGATTCAGGTAAAGAAAAGTTACCGCTGAACAGACTAAAATTAAAACACAATGAAATACTAATTACTTCTGCCTAATTTGAGGTACTCCCATGACTGCGACTACTTCCAATGTAATGATCGAAACAACTAAGCCACCGAAATTAGAGGTAATTAGCATGACCAAGCGGTTTGGTAACATGACCGCATTAGATAATGTTTCAATTACTTTGAAACCGGGGACTTTTCATGCTTTACTGGGAGAGAACGGCGCAGGTAAAAGCACTTTAGTCAAGTGTATCATGGGCTTTTATACTGCTGATAGTGGGCAGGTATTAATTAATCAACAACTGCAAAAAATCGCCAGTCCTCGTGATGCACATAAATATGGTATTGGCATGGTGTATCAACATTTTACCTCCATTCCGGCAATGACTGTGGCAGAAAATTTGGTACTTTCTTCTGTGGAAGGGCCAAACATTATTAATTGGGAAGCGGAGTACGATCGCCTCATCTTATTCATGCAATCAGCCCCTTTTCATCTTGACTTAAAAACGCCAATTTGCCAATTAGCCGCTGGACAGAAACAGAAATTAGAAATCCTGAAACAGCTATATCTCAAAAGTAAGATTTTGATTTTAGATGAACCAACTTCAGTATTAACTCCCCAAGAAGCAGATGAAATTTTAGGCTTATTACGAGAAGAAGTAATCGCCGAAAAATTAAGCGTATTGATGATTAGTCACAAGTTCCGGGAAATTACCGCCTTCGCTGACGAAGTGACAGTATTACGCAAAGGAAAATTGGCAGGTTCCGGGACAGCAAAAGATCTCTCAGTTTCTGATATGGCTGAGATGATGATGGGAGAAAAAAGCGAATCTCACCCATTGGAAAAACAAGCAACTGTTGCTAAAGTTTCGGTATTAGAAATTGGAAATTTGCATACTAATAAAGATAACGGTCTAGAAG
>JBAVZX010001304.1:0-3191 GCA_049589015.1 Phormidium sp.
AGGGTGCGTCAGACGGTAAAGCCTTATATAGAAAGGAAAATATCTAAATCTGACGCACCCTACAATATGACTTTTAAATACGTAACAGCTTACCACCTGTTAATAACACTTGCCGATCTTAGATACCTTCCACTCTTAAACATCTCATTTGTAGCTACGAGTACTTGCACAAATGATGCTAAATTAGTATTATGTTGTATTTTAAGTCAAGAAATAAATTTTTTCAACTCCTTTAGTATAACTTGATTAACCATGCAGATTACCCAAAGCCTTCACGCAGCTATTCTTGTTTCTAACCTAGAGCCAGCTGAACAATTCTATGGCAAAATATTGGGATTATCCAAAGTCGAGCGATCGCTAAAATTCCCTGGTGCTTGGTATGAAATTGGTAATTTCCAAATTCACCTAATTGTTGCCGATCAAATACTACCAGATATGGTCAATTCCGAAAAGTGGGGACGCAATCGCCATTTAGCTTTTTCTGTCACCGACTTAGATGCTGCTAAACAGCAATTAATCTCTCACAATTGCCCTTTTCAAATCAGTGCTTCTGGTCGTGCAGCCCTGTTTACTCAAGATCCTGATGGTAACATTATTGAGTTGAGTCAGGTTTGATTAAATTAACGGCTATCGGTAAGCAAGCGAGATATCTTAATGAGGTAAGGCAACAGGAAATAAATATTTTTGTTACCTCTGTCTCGGCTTGTATTGCTAGCAAAGTTAACCTTTTAAATAATTACTTTCTCCCTGATTTGAGCCAAATAAATTCATCGTTTCATCCAGTAGCAACCGATCAGCTAATGGTAAAAAATATTGCTTATATTTACAGCGCTCCCCTGTGGGAAGCAACACCCGAAACATCTATTTTTTTTCCCGAAATAGAGCGAATTTACCAAGATTTAGGAGGGCGACAACAACTACAACAACTGTTAGCAGAAAGCCAAACTGAACCGCCAGACAATCTACTAATTCGGAGTTTAGCAGAATTAGGAGATTCTGTACAGGAAGTATGCGATCGCCTAAAAGAAATCGAATCCCTTGGCATTAAATTGATTGTTGCTGAAAAAACTTACCATATTCCGCAAACTAGCCAAATTGACTTACTTAAACTATTACAAGAAATTCAAAATACCCAACGTAGTCGCCGCTTAAAAGAAGGACACGCCCGCAATCGTTTAAAAGCCTTACCTCCCCCTGGCAAAGCCCCTTATGGTTATCGCCGCGGTAAAGATAAATATATTATAGATAAAAGTGCTGCTCCCGTAGTCCGCTACTTTTTTGACCAATTTTTACTCTTTGGATCTTTGCGAGGTGCAGTTCGCTATTTAGCCAAGAAATATGGCAAAAAAATATCAGTATCCACCGGAAAACGTTGGTTAATTAATCCCGTTTATCGCGGTGATTTAGGTTATCAAAATAATCAGATTATTTCTGATACTCATGTTGCCATAATTTCTAGAGAAGAAGCAGCACAAATCGATCGCCTTTTACGCCGCAATCAACGAATGTCCCCCCGTACCGCCAGTGCGCCTCGTTCTTTAGCCGGATTAGTTGTTTGTGGTGAATGTCAATCACCAATGAATATTGCCAGAGTCACCACACCCAGAAAAGACAAAGAATATCTTTATTTACGCCCAATTAATTGCCCTAAATCTCCCAAATGTCGAGCTATTTCATATCAAGAAATATTGGATAAAGCTATTCAGCATATTTGCCGAGATTTGCCCCAAGCAGTTGCTCAAATGCAATTACCAGACATGGAAGAATTAAAAAAAACTCTGGGAAATGCGATCGCCCAAAAGCAACAAATCCTCACCCAACTACCTAACTTAATTCAACAAGGAATTTTAGACCAAGAAACATCCGAAATTCGCGCTTACAAACTCCGCACAGAAATTGCCCAACTACAATTAAAATTAGCAGAATTACCACCAGTTAATTTGCGTGAAACTGCCCAAGCAGTCTCCATTCCTCAATTTTGGCAAGACTTATCTGAATCAGAACGGCGATTTTACTTCCGCGAATTCATCCGAGAAATTCAACTATGGCGACAAGAGGAAGACTGGCAATTACAAATCAAATTTATCTTTTTTATCTGACTTCACTTGACAACAGTAGATTTTTTTTATTGTAAAATTATGTAAAATAGCACTCTTAGTTTTCCCAATGAAACTCTATCGTCACCTTTTTAGCATCTTACTAGTTCTTTGTTTAGCCTTACTTCCTTGGTTTAACTTTATTCCAAGTGCAGATGCCCTTGGCGGTAAACTTCCTCCTTTAAATCAACCCGCACCAACATTCACATTACCTACAAATACAGGCGATGGTGAAGTATCACTCACTGATTATCGTGGTAAATGGGTAGTACTTTATTTTTATCCCAAAGACTTTACCTCTGGTTGTACTTTAGAAGCCCGAAGATTTCAACAAGATTTGCCAAAATACCAACAAATAAATACCGAAATCATTGGTGTTAGTGCAGATTCTGTAAATACCCATGCCGAATTTTGTGATTCAGAAGGATTAAAATTTTCCCTACTTGCTGATACCAATGGCAAAGTTAGTAAAGGTTATGGTTCTTGGTTAGGAACACTTTCCATGCGCCACACTTTTATTATTGATCCCAATGGAGTAATTCGGGAAATTTTCACAGGAGTCAACCCATCAATCCATAGCCAAGAAGTTTTAGCACGTCTTAATGAATTGCAGGAAACTTCCTCTTAAAACATTATCTTGGTAAAAGTAGGGTGGGCAATTTCCACCTTACTTGATAATATAGTTTTTTTAGGCAAATTGGTCAATGGAAATTCTGATTGTCGAAGATGAGCCAGAAATCGCTAAATTAATTCAATTAACTTTGGAAAAAGAAGGGTTTTCCTGTCAACAAAGCCGGGACGGATTGAGTGCATTACAAACTTTTCAACAACAGCAACCAGATTTAATTATTTTAGACTTAATGCTTCCCGGTTTAGATGGTTTAGAAGTTTGCGCCCGGATTCGCCAAAAACCAGGGCCAAAAGACCCTTATATTTTAATGTTAACTGCTAAAGGAGAAGAGATCGATCGCGTAATTGGCTTATCCACAGGCGCAGATGATTACTTAGTTAAACCCTTTAGCCCCAGAGAACTAGTTGCTAGAGTTCGGGCATTATTGCGGCGGAGTTTGCGTCAAGGAGGCAACAGTTTAGTAT
>JBAVZX010001305.1:0-10621 GCA_049589015.1 Phormidium sp.
TCCCAGAGTGGACTAGCTGCTGGTCTTTTGTCTTGTCTAGCGCTACTGTCATAACAAAATTTCCTTGCTATTATCACATATTACAAGTTTACTTAACCTTCTCTCACTGCTGACGCGATCGCAAATAATTCAAATTACGTACAATTTTTAAGCATCAGGATCGATTCCCAATTCCCGCAGTCGCGCCTCTAACATTTGCGATCGCGCTTCCGCTTGTTCGGCGCGTTGGCGTTCATTTTCTGCCCGTTGGCGTTCTTGTTCTCTCAGTTGAGCCAATTCTACAGAAGTCATAAATCGATCGCCATTAGGTGCAAAAATCTGAAGTTCTTCCGCCATTTCAAACCTAATTCCTAATCTAGGACTCACCCACCCTTCTATAGGATCGATTACTTCCAATCCCAGATCCGATCGCAACCATCCCGTCAAGTCTACCTTGTCTGGGTTGTAAATATAATATTCTTCCACACCATAACGGTTATAAAACTGAAGTTTTTTTGCCATTTCTTTGAGGGTATTTCCCGGCGAAAGAATCTCAAATACAACTTGAGGAGGGATGTTATCTTCTTTCCATTGTTGATAAGAACCCCTTTTTCCTTTCGGTCTACCAAATACCACCATTGCATCAGGTGCTTGACGAGTTTTGTTGTCTTTTTCGACGGGATACCAAAGCAAGTCACCAGCGACAAATACGTTGGGGTCGCTGGCAAAAAGGATTTCTAAGTTTTCCTTAATAAAAACAATCCATTTAAATTGTTCGGTATTGTCTGACATTGGATTACCGTCGTTTTCGGGGTAGACGATCTCGGTTTCGGTGGGAGTTGCGAATTGCTGGATCATAAGCCGACCTTTCAAGTGCGATCGTATTTATTAATTGTATCGCTCGTTCGCGAACTACAAAAATCTTTTTACTGTTTGCTACAATTAAATCACATCAAATCATACGCGCTACAACTAAGATATGGAGCGGATAACATTGCCGGATGTTCTAACTCTAGAAGAAGTTTCAACTTACTTGCGGTTGCCAGCCGAAACAATTTTGCGGCAAACCTTACAGGGAAATATTCCAGGTCGTAAAATTGAAGAAGACTGGAGGTTCTTAAAAGACGCGATCGATGATTGGTTGCGTTCTCAAAGTAGCCGAACTGTTTTATTAATACAGTCAGGGGCTTTAGCAGATGATGATTCCTTGGCAGAGTTGAGAACAACTATTTACCAGGCACGGGAACGATCGGAAGTGGATGAGGAGTCAGAGGCTTATACCCTAAACTAAATCCTGTTAATTTTTAGTCCATTAAAATAGACTTTCGCTATTAGCCAGAGGTTAAAACCCCTGGCGAGCTAACAACACAAACGCAAAATATTAGTCAACCCAACAAAGCCAATTTCCTGCCAAAATACCCGACTTATTCAATAAGTCGGGTATTTTGATAGTAGATCTAATATTTGTTTAAGGTTCTGGAATGACAGTTCCCACAAGAATTGCTATTGATCCGCTACTACTTGTCGTACTATCATATTGTTTTTGACCGACAATTGCAGCAGAAATCCACTGGTTTGTACCAGCTATCCGATACCAAATATTGCTAGACGTTCCTAACTCTGCTGTATAGTCTACAAACCCACCATTAGTCCATTTGTCAAAAGTTACGGTTTTGGATGTTCCATCAAACGGAATCGTGCCAACTATAGAATAATTAGTGCCAGGGCCAGAACGAATATTCGTAGTAGTAGTTGCCAGCAATTTTCCAGTGAATGGCACCACTTCCCAAGACAAGTCTAAGGCAGCATTTCCACGTTCTTCATAGTAATTGAAGTACATATCATACAAACCATTTTGAGATACTTCAAAATCAACTGTTGTACCTCCATAAGCTCGCTGCCATTGATCTTTAGGCGTGATGTAAACCCATTCATTAGTATTTGCATTCTTGGCAAGTAACTGGAATCCATCATCAGCAAGTACTTTCGCTCGATATTTCACGCCAGCTTCTAAATTGGTTTGGGTGTAGCTTTGAATCGCATAGTTGTCATCAGGCAAACGTACATCGTTATTTAGAGATTCGTACTCAACGTCACTAAACTTGATACCTTTTTTGCCATCGCTGCGAGTATTAGATCCTTGATCGACTACACCAATTACATTGTTTTGGCTGTTATAGAAATCTCCCGGAGGTACATTTCCTAACTTTCTATCCCACCAGAAGACTGTCGATTCCCACCGTTGGGATTCATTGACAGAATCTTGGAATACTTTAGCTTCTTCTATGTTGATATCAACTACGGCACCGATAGCTCTTTCGTAATATTGGACGTAGAAATCATAATTTCCCGATTCAGGAACTTTGAAAAAGATTGTTCTCGGAGGTTCACTAACACCTCGATCGCGCCAATCCGCCCCATCGCCAGCTAATACTACACTATCACCAATCCATTCACCAGTTTGGGCATTTTTTAACTTAAACCAAATACCGTCATCGGAACGAGTGGTAATTTTATAAAGTTTACCAGCTTCAAAACTAGTTTGAGTCCAAGCTTCCATTGCAAAGTTATCAGCTTGGACGTTATTTGTTGGACTTCCTAAATCCCAATTTTGGTATAAGCTTATGCCACCATCGTTACGTCCTTGATCTTGATCGCCCAAGTCTAAAATAGCTACTGGGTTAGTGAAATCGTAGGTGTTGCGATCGCTTACATTGGCAGAAGTTCGATTAATAAATCGAGCATTCCAACGATCAGTAGGTTCAACCGTAAAACTGCCTTCACTAGCAAATTCCGATCCTTCAAATGCAGTATCAACAGCTTGCACACTCCAATAATAAGTACCTGATTTCAGATTTTTCAAAGTCCAATCAGTGTTTTGATTCACATTACCCATTTGGACAACTTTGCGTGTACCATTATCAGCAGCCATTGGCGACATAATATCTGAACCACCTGGAGTTGTTCCGATTCGCAAGTTGTAAGTTAAGCCAATTGGTAGTGTTTGAGCATCAATAGCTGAGTTCCAGTTAAGATTTACAGAAGTACCATTGACTAAAGTGTTGAGGTTAATAGGTGCTGTAGGAGTGGTGTTGGCGGTTGTAGTATTGTTTCGGTAAATCTTGGAAACCACATCTGTATAATTTCCTCCTATAAGTAGGATATCAAGGTCGCCGTCATTGTCATAATCTCCCCAACTTGCAGAATTGTCACTTTTACCTACAACACCGATCAGGGAAGCGTTTATATCACTAAAGCTACCACTTTCATTTTTGTAGACCTTGGAAATAAATAAATCTGAACCAGCTTGACCTGTGAGAAGAATATCAAGATCGCCATCATTATCATAGTCTCCCCATGTTCCTGTACCAACAACTCCTGTTAGGGAAGCGTTGATGTCCGTAAAGCTGCCACCATTATTTTGGTACACTTTAGCAACAGGAGATGAACCAGCACGACCACCAGTTAGGAGAATATCTAGATCACCATCATTATCATAGTCTCCCCATTCTGCCGAACCATTGCTAACTCCTGTTAGAGGAGCGTTGATATCTATAAAGTTGCCGCCTTCGTTTTGGTAGACCTTAGCAACTGTACCTGAATCACTATTACCTATAAGCAGGATATCGAGATCACCGTCATTGTCATAATCTCCCCATGCTACTGATCCCTCTGTCACTCCAATTAGGGAAATTTTGCTATCGATAAAGTTACCATCTTTATTTTGGTAAATCTTGCTAACTCTAGCAGAACCGTCATAGCCTGCTATAAGAATATCAAGGTCGCCATCATTGTCATAGTCTCCCCACGCTGCTGAACTAGAAAAACCTCCAGTCAAGGAAGTATTGGTATCAATAAAGTCACCATTTTTATTTTGATAGACTTTGGCAACACCACCTGAACCATTGTTACCTGTAAGAAGAATATCTAGATCACCGTCGTTGTCATAGTCTCCCCATTTTGCCGATCCACCATAAACCCCTGTTAGAGAAGCTTTAATATCCGTGAAGTTGCCACTATCATTCCGATATACCTTAGAGATTAGGCTTGAGCCAGTGTAACCTGTTAGAAGAATATCAAGATCTCCATCGTTATCATAGTCTCCCCAATCTACTGAACCAACAGCAATTCCTGGCAAGTTAGTACCAATATCAGTAAATGGTGCTGGCGGTATATCATTATCTACGATCGCCACTCGATCGCTACTTTGTGTTCCTACACTATAAGCATTGCTATCAATTAAAGTAATAACTGCTGCCTCATTTCCTTCCGATATCACATCATCAATAGGCGTAATCGGAAGAGTAACTTCAGATTGCCCAGCCGGAATTAAAATACTGCCATTTAGTGCAGTATAATCAACCCCATTGATCGCATTACCTCCCAGAGAATAATTCACGATCAAATCATGTTTTAAATTCCCTGTTCTAGTAATCGTAAACTCACCCGGATCTCCACCTTCTGACGCATTAGCATCAGTAGCAATCACCGTCACTGTTGGTTCAGTTCCATAAATATTCAACTTCCAATAATTCCACTCACCCTCAAATTGATTATTGTTCTTATCAAAAACCTCCAACTTCCACTCACCTTTAGAAGATTCACCCCAATGACGTACTGAGGTAAATTTCCAATTATTAACTTTAATGCCTTTTTCTTGAGGTTGAACTGGAAGAACATTTTCTAAAATCGGTTCAGCTAAAACAGATTGAGTTCCATCTGGAGAAGTCAAAACTACTTTTAAATCAGCCCAGTTGGGGTGATCGGTATTTAAAAATACCTCAACTCTTTCGACAGTTAGATCTCGGTTAATTTTAATGATCGAAGGCTCTAAAGACCCAGTTCCATTAGGAATATCATCATCCACACCTTGTAGAGGTGATTCAATAACGTCTTCTGCTGCCACATTCGTCCAATTAGCAGCCATTGATACAGCTTTAGCTACATCAATTACTCCAAAACCATACTGATCATTAAACCAGTATCCAGCTTGATTTTTTGTCCAACCATTATCAGCTTGAATATTCCCAAAAGCATCTTTAATGACATCAGTTGGTTGAGCCGTTTTTACCAAAATATGCTGCACATCACGGGCAGTTAAATTGGGATTTGCTTCCAACATTAAAGCAATTGTACCTGAAACTAAAGGTGCAGCAGCTGAAGTTCCACCAAAATCATTAGCATATTGATTGATGCTAGTAATTGAAGTTGTGTATATGCCCACTAAATCTGGGCTTTTTTTACCGTTATCAGAGGGAGCAGAAACTAATACTGCTGCTCCTGGTGTGCTGTATGGTGCATGAATGTTTGTGTGATCGACGGCAGCAACGGCGATCGCATGACGGGAATTAGCAAAATAATTATAGTTGACATTTCCGCCCCAATATCCATCATTTCCCGCCGCAAAAACATAGCTATTTCCCAATCCATTTCGACCGAAATTTACCCCTTTTTCCATAGCATATAAAGCGTCAGGTTGTCGGTTCATATACAAAGGACCCCAACTATTATTGAAAACATCAATATATTGGTTACGATTGAGTTGGTTAGGTCTAGGTATTACCTGATATAAAGCATCTGCAATGACTTGAGCATTAACCGTATCAGTGCCAGTAAATTGATCAATATTACCAATTAATCGCAGTCCAGCTAACTTCGCTTCAGGAGCTACTCCAATTACTCCTTGTCCATCTTCTGTCGCCGCTGCTATCCCCGCTACTGCTGTTCCATGTGGGTTGAGAGTTTCAATTTGGAGCGACCAACTGTTGAGAAGTACTTGACTAAGTTGCTTGATCTTCTCTTCAGAATATTTATTAACATTTAGACTTTTAATTTCTAGTTTCCAATCACCTCCAGCATAAGTTCCTTTCAAGCTATTTCTGTCAAATTCTATAGACCCATCTGGTTGAATAAACAGGCGCACTTTTTGTTGAAATTTTAAATCATCTCTGCCAGGAAATCTCCAATAAGATGGAGAAGTACGCCAGTTACCCGGATCGAATGCAGAGTCATCTGGACTATACAGAAATATCGCTAACTCGGAGAGACTTGGTAAGTCAGGGGGGAGAGGATTGTTGATATCTAAAGTGACATTGTAATTCGTCACCATTCCTGTTAAATTAACTGGCCTTTTAAATGTAATGCCCATCCGATCGACAATTTCTAAATGGGAAATATCAGCATTAAAAGTTTTATTAGATTGGGGTGCTGGATCGCTATCATTATCACTGAAATCCCAACTTAAAAACGGATTGTAACGAGCTTGTAAATCAGGGTGATTATAAGCAATTCCATCATCAACAATGCCAATTACTGCATTCCTTCCCCGCACAGTTTGGGAAGTTGCTGGACTGATAATATCCCAAGCCGTAGGAACATTTGTATTTCTCAAGTTCCACTGATCGGGAAAAAAAGTATCTTCAGGTTGATGTAGTAGTTGAATTTCCACAGGTACTTGTGGATAAGCAAACTCTACTCCGTTAATTTTTCCTAATAAATTTGCGACATCTTGAGGCGCAATATTATCAGGAAATTTCCAAGTATAAGTATGAGGAATTTGTCCGGTAGCGCCTAAATCTTCTGCTCCCAAAAGGTTAGCTAATTCAGTAGAAGATTCGCCAGGAGTTACCCAAACTACCCACTCTCTTGTTTGCGCTAATGCTTGGGGGTCGTAACTTTCTAAGTTTGCTGCTTCTGCAATAGCTAATTTCACATCATCAGATAATCCAATTCCTCCTGGGTCTGTAATTACATAGAAGTTTTGGATTGCTGGGGTACTGTAATTTCCGGCTTTGTCTTGTGCGATCGCCCACAATTGATAACGACCTGGTTTTAACCCTTTCAAATCATAACTAAAATCAAATCTAGCTCTACCTCTGCTATCAGTTGTAAACTGGCTTACATGACCAATTCCTGTACCATTACCGTCAAGTGTTCCCAACCAGAAAAATACATGGGCTATGTCGCTAGCTCCTTCTGGGTCAGAAACTTTAGCACCACCGAAGCTAATTGTCTCATTATTAGTATAGAGTGGTAAAGTATTAAATTCTAAAGATTCTGGTGGTTTATTGGGTGGAATATTTATCGTAAAATTGGCGCTCACTTGATTACTTTGGTTGTTAGCTTGGTCATAAGCGATCGCCAATAATTCATATTTTCCAACTCCCAACCCACTTAAATTATAACTGAAATTACCCCAGCCTTCACTATCAGCATTAAACTGGATTACATCACTGATATCTTGCCAGTTACCATTCTCTTGTTTTAACCAAAAATCTACATTGTTTAAGTCAGATACTCCATTAGGATCGAAAACTTTGCCAGTCAAACTAATTGTTTCCCCTACTGTATAATCTGATAGGAGATTAAATTGCAATGATTCAGGTGGTAAATTAATTGGTGATTCTACTTGTTTACTCGCAATGGTAAAACTCTGAGTTACCTGATTACTTGCTGCATCTGATCGATCGTAAGCAACAGCCTTTAACTGATAATTACCTACTTCCAAACCACTCAAACTATAATCAAATATTGCCCAATTCTCTGCACTATCAGAATTGAAACTAATAGCATCGCTAATGTCTTGCCAACTTCCACCTTCTTTCTGTAACCAAAAATCTACTTTCTTTAAATCACCAATTCCATTTGCATCATAAACTTTTCCCCCATTTAAATTTATTGGATCACCTAAAAAGTAATTAGTTTGGGCAATGCTGAATTGCAGATTACTGGGAGCAATATTGGCGGAGTTAACCAGGAAACTGTTAATTAATTCATTGCTTTTTTGGCCTAGTTTGTCAAAAGCGATCGCCTTCAATTGATAATTCCCCACAGCCAAATTCGGCAAAGCATAGTTGAACATTGCCCAGTCATCATTAAACGTAAAATTATTAGTATTACCTAGCTCTACCCAATCTCCCTCATTCTTTTTTAACCAGAAACTTACCTGAGACAAATCTCCATTTTCGTCATAAACTTTAGCATCGCTCAGATTAATTGTTTCATCGGTTTTATAAATTGAATTAGTGGTAAACTGTAAAGATTGCGGAGACTTATTAATATAATCAATTAAATCTTCGACTAACCCTGTTTCCCGCCAATCTTTATCTGGATTAATTACCTCATCCAGCTTAATCGCTTTTCCCTTTGCACCTGTTACCCGAAATATAATATCGTTATAATCCTTATCTGAACCTTTATCTAAACGCAAATCCTCCATAACGAAGGTTTTCTCATCACCCGTTACATCAGCAATTTGACCAACTTGAAAAGCATCATTAGGATTAGCAGTAGCTAGGGAAAATAAAGGACGCTTTGCTCCCTCAATTAGGGGATTATCAAACACCTCTTGCACAGTTCCATTAGGAACTAGCATCAAGCCAAATTCATCCCCTGGCTTCATTGTCAACAGTTTGATACTTTTGTATTCCCCCTTATTAAAGTTATTTTCCCAAGGAAAACTGGGACTAAATTTAGCACCTTCCGTAACATCTTTGATCGCCACATAACCTTCTGTGGAGTTACTCAGTCCTCGCCTTGCAACTTCTTTAATAAATCCTGACGAACCAGGAGCAAAAACATCCATTCCCGTTAAACTAAAAATAGCTAACTCACCTTGATATGCACCGCCATCAATTAAATAATCAACCCCAACCTGTCCAGTTTGTCCAACAGTAAAAAACCCTGACTCCACCTTCATTTGACTGAAAGGAGCAACATTCAGACTATAGCTAGTATCGCCATTTGTTTGCGAAACTTCTAGAGAATATTCCCCTGCTGTCAAATCATACAAGTTAATCGCTTCTGGATTGCTGGGGTTAATTAATCCACTGTCCAGAGTTGTTCCCTGAGCATTTTTCACTTGCCAATCTACAGGGGTATTGATGTTAGTCAGCGATAACTGAAAACTTTGGGTATTGCCAAGGGTAAAGTTGTATGTATCAGATGGATAAATAACGTTAAGCGAATCTGTTATTTGATAAGAAGTATTGAGCAAACCGATATCAAAAGTAGACATTTGTTAGTTCCCATCGCTAAATCGACTGATTCATTTTCAGTCAGCTGATTAGACTACCCAAAAGAGTCTGTTAAGCTAGTGTTGTTACCGTTAGGGCTTCCACACACTGATACTATTGGGACATCAAAAGCATATTTATGCGTATGTTTAATCTTTGCTAGCTCAGAAACCAACAATCTTGCCAATTTTTTGAATAACCTGCTTAGAGATGTCCTTAACCCTGACAGTTAAACTTCACCCTCCCGACTCGTTTTTGTTTTCCTACAGCTAGATCCGAACTTTCATCAAATCCAATTTACCTTTTATAGAGAACAAATACAGCCGTGAATATACTTAGCTACTTTCAGGTTTTAAATAAACTTTAAAAACTAGCCTTTTATGTAGATTTTTTATGAAGTTCTCAATAATGAGATCAGAAGTAGTCCGGGACTGGATTAAAAAGATCAAGAAAAAGCCGTCCTGAAGGACGGGGCTTGTATCCCATTATTTTCGGTCAAAATATGCACCCTTAAGGGTATTCAATCAAAAGAGGGCCTTCAGGAATAAATCGAGATGAAAAATTCGATTTTTTATTTAACCCTTTCAAAGAGGCAATTTCAATCGGCTTCTCTAAAAATTTTAATTCTTGCACTTCCCAAAATACAGCCCATCTTGGTTTATCAGTTAAAGTTGAAGGCGGGCGAAACTTTTTATTACCTGGATACCGACCATTACGAGAAGGCAAATGACCTATATAAATACCATGCCAGGATACTTGAGTGTGTAAAGGTTGGTCAGCGGTAGAATCGCTGGCATAAATAAACACTTCTACTGATTGTGATTGCCGTAATTCATCGATTTGACGAAACGCCTCAAAAGCCATACTACCAAAAGCAAGTTTAACTATTTCATTATTTAGCTCATTGTTAAGTTGAGCAATGGTTTCCTGTCCAGAAATCAGGTGTATTTCTGGAACTGGTGCCAGAATTGCAAAACTATGTGTTGTACTCATAATTTCAGATTATTTGGACTCTTTAACTATCGGATGTATTATACCTTTAATCTCTAATGCTGGGGCGAAATACTGTTGATCCCAATTGGTCAAGTAATGTTCTCAGTTAAGATCGCATCTAATTGCTGTTCCATAGACATCTCCAAAAAAGATTGTAGAAACGTTGCATACAACGTCTCTACAATCTTTTTTGGTAAAACTGGCACTAATCGTTGGCATCTATCTGCGAAGATTGGCTTATATTTTCCCGATGGCTTCGGGCTTTTTTCAGCAATTGTTCCAAATTAATAATCTGACCTTTTTTACTGGTTAAATTCTGCAAAATTGGAGAACCCGAACTTTCTGACTTCAGTTGTTGTACCAGTTGTTGCCAATTTTGTTCTCGGCTATAGGTAACTTGCACCATTCCTAAAAAAACCTTCCCTAATTTTCCGAATTCATCTGGGCGTTTGCTCACCATTTCTAAATTTATACTGTCAAACTTCTGTGATTGAATTCCTTGTGCTGCCTGATGTAACCGTTGAATTGGCTGGGTAATCCATCGCACCGTAATTAGTGCTAAAATTACAGCAATTCCAGTTACTAATAAACCTACAATTAAGGTGAATTTTGTGTAACTATAAATATGTTGCATA
>JBAVZX010001306.1:0-2219 GCA_049589015.1 Phormidium sp.
CTTCATCGCTTCTTCGACATTTTCCCGACTATTAAAAGCAGAAATACGGAAATAACCTTCACCTGCTGCACCAAAACCAGAACCGGGAGTTCCTACTACATTGCAATTTTGCAACAGCTTATCAAAGAAATCCCAACTCGATAAATTATTTGGGGTTTTTAGCCAAACGTAAGGGGCATTTACTCCGCCATAAACTGCGATTCCTGCTGATGTTAATTGTTCGCGGATAATCCGGGCATTTTCCAAATAAAAACTGACTAATGCCTTAACTTCTGCTTTGCCTTCTTCTGAGTAAACTGCTTCTGCGCCTTTTTGCACGATGTAAGAAACGCCATTGAATTTAGTTGATTGGCGACGATTCCATAATTTCCATAATTCTACATCGGAACCGTCGGCAGCTTTGGCGGTTAAGGTTTTTGGTACTACGGTGAATGCACAACGAGTTCCGGTAAATCCAGCGGTTTTGGAGAAGGAACGAAATTCGATCGCACAATCCCGCCCACCCTCTATTTCATAAATAGAACGGGGAATATTGTCATCAGTAATAAATGCCTCGTAAGCTGCATCATAGAAAATTATTGCATTGTTTGCTTTGGCATAATCAACCCAAGCTTTTAAATGTTCTTTTGTCGCAACTGCACCTGTGGGATTATTAGGAAAACAGAGATAAATTAAATCGACTTTTTCCGAGGGAAGGGAAGCGGTAAAGTTATTTTCGGCGGTGATTGGCAAATAAACTAACCCTGTAAATTCGCCTTTTTCACTTGCGTCGCCCGTGTGTCCCGCCATTACGTTAGTATCTACATAAACAGGATAAACTGGGTCGGTTACTGCAATAATATTGTTATCGCCAAAAATGTCGAGAATGTTGCCAGTATCGCACTTTGAACCATCAGAAATGAAGATTTCGGAAGCGTCTACTTCGCATCCTCTCGCTTGGAAGTCGTTAACGGCGATTTTCTCTCTTAACCAAGCATAACCTTGTTCGGGGCCATATCCTTTAAATGTGTTGCGATCGCCCATTTCTTCCACAGCTTTAATCATAGCTGTGCGGCAAGCTTCTGGCAAAGGTTCGGTGACATCACCAATACCTAAGCGAATAATTTTAGCATCAGGATTAGCTTCAGCAAAAGCATTGACTCTTCGCGCAATTTCGGGAAATAGATATCCAGCTTTCAGCTTCAAGTAGTTGTCGTTGATGGTTGCCATGTTAAATTGCAAAAAACGCCCTAAAATAGCTTACTGCTAAATTAGTATCTATTTACCAGGTTGGTTTTTTCTAGATATTACCCGATCGGGTGAATCTCATGAATGAAGTAGCAAAAGTTGCATTTTTGCGAGAATATAGTTAAGTGGCGATACAAGCTTTATGCCTGTGTCTCCCAAAAAACTATGCTGTGTTTCCCCACCCTCAAAAGTGGGGTTTCTTATTTTTTCCAGGGTAATTTTGTCCCCATTTCTGTCATCGCTGAAAAAATTAGATATAGTACTAGCAAGCCAACTCCACCACAAAAAGCTAACAAGTCATGATCCATATTGTTTTTAACTAACGCTTTAAGTAATAATATTAACTCAAGCAACGCAAGTTGCTAGTTATAATAATTGAGATTAAGATTAGGTACGTTGTTGCGCTTTAGCGCTCTTATCAAGATTGGTAATAAGAGCGCTGAAGCGCAACAACATACCAATTTGAGGTGGTGTGATGCGAAAACTTTACTTTTTATTACCGGGAACTCAAGGCAAATTTGCTTGCGGTGGACTTTGGGCAGAATTGAAAACAGTGAAGTTAGCCCAACGAATATGTGATGCTAATGTTGTTACTTATCGCCAAAGGGAACAAGATCAACTTTTTATTGATGATGTTTTAAAATATCCGAATTTAGATCAGGCTATTTTTGTAATTAGTTGGGGTTTTGATGTTCCGAAACTTGTCACTAAGTTGAAAGGTTATAATTTGATTTATCATGCTCATAGTGCAGGTTACGGCTTTAAGATTCCGGCTAATATTCCGATTATTACTGTTAGTAGAAATAGTTTAGGGTATTGGGGGCAACAATCTCCTCATTCGCTAATCTACTATTTGCCTAATCAAATTTCTGATGAGTTTACTAACTTAAATTTATCACGGAATATTGACGTTTTGGTGCAAGCGAGAAAATCTTCGACTTATTTAATTAAAGAGTTAATTCCAGCTTTGAAACAGCAGTGCAAAGTAGAAG
>JBAVZX010001307.1:0-5609 GCA_049589015.1 Phormidium sp.
AGCCCGCACTTTGTTGCGCTTAATTGAACCTATTAGCGGTCAAGTTTTATTTGAAGATCGGGATATTACAAATTTGACTGGTGCGCCTTTACAAAAGTTGCGCCGTGAGATGCAAATTGTGTTCCAAAATCCGTTTAGTTCTCTCGATCCGCGAATGAAAATTGGCGATGCAGTAATGGAACCTTTGCGAATTCACCAAATCGGGAAAAGCGATCGAGAAAGACGCGATCGCGCCGCTTACCTATTAGAAAGAGTGGGTTTAGATCCTAACTTTATGAAGCGTTACCCTCACGAATTTTCTGGGGGACAAAGGCAAAGAGTTTGTATTGCCCGTGCTTTAGCTTTAAATCCGAAGTTTATTATTTGTGATGAATCTGTTTCGGCTTTAGATGTTTCTGTACAAGCGCAAGTGTTGAATTTGTTAAAAGAAATTCAGGAAGAATTTGGCTTAACTTACATTTTTATTTCCCATGATTTAAGTGTGGTGAAATTTATGAGCGATCGGATCATGGTAATGAATAGGGGCAAAATTGAAGAAATTGGTCTTGCTGATATCATCTATCGTGAACCGAAACAAGAATACACTCGTCAGTTAATTAATTCTATTCCTACAGGTAGTTTGGCGAGAATTCAACAGCGGCAACAACAAAGGTCGATCGTGATGTGAAGTAACCCTACGACTAAAGTCGTGGGCTACACAGACAAAACCTGCCTTCGCAGGTTAGAATTTAGTCCGCGTAGGCGGACTTTCTTTGTGTAGTTGCGGTTTTAACCGCCAAAACTTTTCATCCAATCAACGCACTTTTCCATCTGCTTTTGCATGATTTCTTTATCAGCATGATAGCGTCTACCATGTCCGGGTAATACCCATTCAAACTGATAATTTACTAGTTTTTCCATCGACTTAATTAGTTCTGACCAAGAGTACCAACAATGCTCCCGAAAAGCATACAATTGGTTTAATCTTTCTGACCAAGCTAAGTGATCGCCTGTGAACAAAAAGCTGTTTTTGTAAAGTAAAACTGTGTGACCTTTGGTGTGTCCGGGAACGGGAATAATTAACAAATCCGGGGCAAATTCAATGGTATCAGTGCCAGAAATTTGCATTTCTATATCACGAGTTTCTGTACTAATTTCATCTTGGTGTAAAATGCGATCGCAACCAAAATGTTCTTGAAACTTTTGATGATCTGCAACATCATCTCTGTGAGTTAAATACAAATAACGAATCCCACCCATTGCTTCTAAACGTTTGACAAGGGGTGGCGCAAACCGAGGAGAATCTATTAATATATTCCCTTCCGGGCGAGTAATGAAATAACTCGCAGCAGCAAAGGATTTTTCGGAATGGTAGCCGCAATGATAAACATTTTCTGCGACTAAAATGGGCAAGGTTTCTTGAATTTTTTGAATTTCTTTGGGCTTTTCAACTGTTCCAATAGAAGCAGTGGGACAGGACAATAAAGCCTGCATTGCTTTCCATCTTTCGCTGAGATTATCAGGTTGATGATAAACTGCTGATTGTTCTCCAGCTTGATGAAAAACTTCCGGTGCCATCCACCGACAAGTATCGCAGTCAATGCAGGTGCGATCGACATAAAAATCGCCGTTCACATTTTCGGAACGACGTTGTTGGAGATGTGCCATTTTGCAACGTCTTTATTTGCGGGAAAAATTGCTTAATAAAGCCTTCCAAGCAAACTGGGGTAAAGCTAACATTCGCCGCCAGCGCCAAGGTTCTTGGTAAAGCCGATATAGCCATTCTAGATGATTTTCTCGGAACCAAGCAGGAGCACGAGATTTTGTTCCCGCCCAAATATCTAAACTACCACCTACACCAATCCAAATTGCTTTCGGACAAAGGTGGCGATGTTGGGCGATCCAAAGTTCTTGACGTGGTACTCCGAGTCCGACAAAAATTAAAGCGGGTTGTTGTTCTTTTAAAGTTTGATGTAACTGCTGTTCTTCTTCGGTTGAGAGATAGCCGTGTTGAGTGCCTGCGATCGCTAATTTTGGACATCGCTGCTGCCAAAATTCGGCAGCTTTTTCCACTACCTCTGGCGCACCACCAAAGAAAAATACAGGCATTGGTTTACTTAATTGACCTGCATACAACAGAAGAGTTTCTGCTAACTCAATCCCTGGACAACGCTTTACTTTTTTACCTTTTAACCACAGATAAAGGACGACTCCAGAACCATCAGGTATGACTAAATCCGCTTGCTTAATAATTTCAGCTAATTGGGCGTTTTTTTCTGCCTGCATGGTCATTTCTGCATTTAGCGTAATGACGTGCCCGCCTAATTGCTGGTGCAACTGCGCCATTAGCCAACCTGGATAATCATTTAATAAGTGTACTGGCTGTCCCAGCACAGAAAAGCTAAACGTATTAGTAATGACTTGTTCCTGCACAAACTCTCCTCACCTTCTCTATAGCAGCATAGTTTACCTTGACGCTGCATTGCTATGTAGTTCCTTAAAAAAATAGTTTAGCAATCTTCAAACCGCCTTTTTCACAGAACCATCAGCATAAAGTTCCAAAGGTACTAACTCTACTTTACCGTTAACTTTCACTTTAGAGTAAACAATTCGCAAAAAAGGTGAATTATTTTTATTGTATTTAGTACACATATCCGTCACCTGCTTTTTATGCTTAGTTGAATGTTTTAACAATTTATGGGTCAAAATTGAATTGTTTTTCTTCCCTATTTATGTTCTACAAAATTGTCGTTTAAGTTTCCGGAAAAATTAGTTGATTTTTTCTAAAGATTGTGTAAAAATTAGCAAAACAGATCTAAAAATATCTGCAAAATTCTTACTAGTTAAAATTGATTGATAAACTAGTAGAAAGCAAGAACATAAATATTAAGCTACATCGTTAAAATGCGGTGTGCTGCTATTCAATTAATTAACTTCAAGCCGAAGGGCAATTAATCCGCCAAAATCCAGAAAATTTATGATGTCAACCAAGCTTTCTGAACTGCAATCACGCTTAGATTATTACTATCAGCAAATTCAAACAGTAATCCTAAATCGGCAAAATCCGATTACAGGTTTATTACCAGCCTCTACAGCCATAAATGCTCATGGAGATTATACAGATGCTTGGGTGAGAGATAATGTTTATAGTATTTTGGCGGTTTGGGGGTTGGGGTTAGGATATCGCAAGTTAAATGATGACTTTGGACGTAGTTATGAGTTAGAACAAAGCGTCGTTAAATTGATGCGGGGACTGTTGTTTTGTATGATGCGTCAGTCTCACAAAGTCGAACAATTTAAAGAAACGCAATCACCTTTAGATGCTTTACACGCCAAATACAATACCCACACAGGTGATATTGTGGTTGGTGACGATCAGTGGGGACATTTGCAGTTAGATGCTACTTCGCTGTTTCTGCTGATGTTGGCACAAATGACTGCTTCAGGATTACATATTATTTATACGCTGGATGAGGTAAATTTTGTCCAAAATTTAGTTTATTATATCGGTCGAGCTTATCGCACACCAGATTACGGACTTTGGGAAAGAGGTAATAAAATTAATCGAGGAAATCCCGAATTAAATGCTAGTTCGGTGGGAATGGCGAAAGCAGCTTTAGAAGCAATTAATGGGTTAGATTTGTTTGGAGTTAGGGGAAGTCAAGCTTCGGTAATTCACGTTTTACCTGATGAAATTGCTAGATCTAGAATTACGTTAAAATCTATTTTACCAAGGGAATCTAGCTCAAAGGAAGTGGATGCTGCTTTATTGAGTGTAATTAGTTTTCCGGCGTTTGCTGTTGAGAACGAACAGTTAGTCGATCGCACTAAAAAGAAAATTATAGATAAATTAGCAGGTCGTTATGGTTGTAAACGTTTCCTCAGAGATGGACATCAAACAACGATCGAAGATCATACCCGTTTGCATTATGAACCTTGGGAATTAAAGCAGTTTGAAAATATAGAATGTGAATGGCCTTTGTTTTTCACTTATCTATTTTTAGATGGTTTGTTTCGTCGTGATAAGGAACAAGCGGAAGATTATCAACAAAAGTTAGAGAGTTTGTTAGTTGAAAGGGAAGGTTTGCGGTTATTACCAGAACTTTATTATGTACCAAAGGAGAGGATAGAATTTGAGCGATCGCACCCTAAAACCCAAAACCGCTTACCTAACGAAAATGTTCCCTTAGTTTGGGCGCAAAGTCTGTATTATTTAGGACAGTTATTAAATGAAGGGTTAATTGCGATCGGAGATATTGACCCTTTAGGTAGACATTTGTGTACAGGAAAGCAATCTAATCCCTTAGTCCAAATTGCCATTTTAGCCGAAGATGAAGACTTACAAATCAAATTAGCAAATTATGCAATTCCCACCCAAACACCTCGACAAGTAGAACCAATTCAAGTTCGTCAAGCAAGTGAATTATCAGCTATTTACACTCAAATTGGACGTAACGATAAATTGGGTTTAACTGGTCGTCCGGTGCGAAGATTGCGAAGTTTAACTACTTCAAGAATTTTTCGAGTTTGCGGAGAAACAATTGTTTTCTTACCTGCATTTTTAGATAAACAACAATTTTATTTAACCTTAGATTATCATTTTTTACTGGATCAAACTAGAAGCGAATTAGCTTATATTCAGCGTAATTGGGTTGAATTAGGACGACCAACAATGACTTTACTGTTAACTCATTCCATGCTGGAAACTGGAAGCGAAGCATTGTTAGCATTAATGCAAGAACTCAATTCTGGTTATTGCAATGGTGTGCAAGTAAAATTGGGGAATTTGCAACAATTTATGCAAACATCTGCCAAAGAAAGAATTGATTTTATCCATGAGTTTGAGTTTAGCCAATCTCCAGTTCAGAATACTGCACCAGTTAAGTATTATTTGACTTATCAATCGGAAAAAAATTGGCCTTTGGGACATACTCAAGAATGCAAATTAGAGTACGAAACTGATACTAAGTTATTGATTAATTGTTTACGACAGTCGCAAAATATTTACGAACAAATAGAGTTATTACAAGCCTTATCTAGGTTAAAAGGTGTAAATTTTGACACAGGTATTGGAGGGCTAAAACATCCAGTTACAGTAGCAGATTTACTCAAGGAAATTTACGAAAAAGCAGTTAGAGGTGTAGCAGATCAAACATTTAACCAGCCATCAATTCATTGGACAGTAATTCGTCGCACCGCAGGTTTAAAGGGAATGGTTGATATTGGTTTATCGGATGCAGTGACGGATATTTTAGTGCGCCAAAAACAGATTTCTGTGGGTAAAGCTTATAGTGAAGCTTCCTTAATTATTCGCCCAATGTCGCACCATGAAATTAATGATAGGATTAAAGAGTTTTGTGGGGAAGATATTCGCGATCGCGTTCTCACCCAAGAAATTTTAATCTATATTGGTTTATTAATCAAGTCAGAACCAGACTTATTTAACGGTTTGCTAACCCTGCGAGTTGGCTATTTAATTCTATTAATCACCAGTGAATTAGCACAGGAATTAAAAATTACCCAAGATGAAGCGCACGAATATTTAATGACTTTAAGCCCTTTTGAAGTAAAAACCCGTGTGCGTCAGGTAATTGCTGGTTATGAAGGAATGAATCAGTTGTTACGTCAAC
>JBAVZX010001308.1:0-9069 GCA_049589015.1 Phormidium sp.
TAGAGACGTTGTATACAACGTCTCTACAATTTTTATTAACCCGGATTTTGTATAAAAGAAAATCTGACTATTCTTTCCGCGCACTAATATAATAACGCCAAGGTGCCGGATAACCTTCAATCGTTAAAGATGAATCATCAGAGTTGAGGAATTCCTGTAAACTATCAATATCTGCCCAAGCAGTGCGACGCTGTTCTTCAACTGACAAAGGTGCAGCAAAAAAACAGTTAACCTGTGTAAAACCTGCACGCGCCAACCAATTTTCTAAGCAAGATTGAGTAGGTAAAAACCAAATTCCTCGCGCTTGTGCGTAACGCTTCCGAGGAGTTAAGGAAACTGGTAATTCTCCAGGTATTCCTTGACAATCTATAATGATTTCTCCCTTTGGTGATAAGGCTTGTTTCATTTTAGTTAAAAGACCGATCGGATCGGGATGATGATATAAAATTCCCAAAGAAAAGATTGTATCAAAAAAATTAGGATAAAAATCTATATGTTCAACACCAAGTAACTCAAAAAATAGGTTTTCTTGCTGGACAATATTCTGGATTAATTGAAAGTTCCAAAAATGTTTAGCCACAGGTTCAAACCCAATTACACAATCAGGTTTTTGTTCTGTCATCCGAAACATAAAATAACCATTGTGGCAACCAATATCCGCGACTTTACGATTTTCCAAAGATTGCATATAGGGTAAAATTCGCGCCCATTTCCAATCAGAACGCCACTCGGCATCTATATTAATCCCAAACAGTTCAAAAGGCCCTTTTTTCCAAGGACAAAAAGCTTTAAGACTTTGTAAAAAACGCTGTTTTTGTTCTGGGGAAAGTTCATCTTTGCGCCCAATTTTCACAACTGAATCAGAAAAATCAAACCAATTAGTTTTGATATCTTGAACAGCTTGAACTGATTGTTGATACTGCCGATTTTGTGGGGTGAATAATTTAGCTTGGCGTTCCTGACGTAGAGTTAAAATTGACTCTTGTTCTAGGTGGGTGGAATAGCGATCGCAATAATCAGGCGCAAGATAACCAATAAACTCATCAAACATCAAAAAAAATCCTATTTCAGTGCTACCAACAAAATTTGTAGGGTGCGTCAGAGCCTAAATTTGCGCCAGAGGAGCAGAGTTTAAACTTCTGACGCACCTTACTTATTATGCCAGTAATTCCTGTTCCTATTTAAGTGCTACCAACGAAAGAAAATTATGCAGTTTAATCAAAGAATCAACCTGCTGAAAACCACTATCTTTTAACATTTGTAATTGCTCAGTTTCCGTCAAAGGTACTAAAACATTTTCCAGTGCTTCCTTTTTGCGTTCAATTTCCGTATGAGCATAGCCATTATATGCCTTAAAAGCTTCATAATGTCGGGTAATTGTTTCTTGAAATAGGGGATAAGATGATTTCAGTTTTTCACTCAAAAATAATAAACCACCAGGAACTAAACCTTTATAGATCGACTTTAATAACTTATGTCGTACTTGTAAGGGCAAAAACTGTAAAGTGTAATTAATAATTACCACACTGCTATTTTCAAAAGAGCAAGTTTCCGCACTAGCACAAATTAATTCAACTTGATGTATTTGCTGAATTGGTAACAACTTTTCCTTAGCTTTTTCTAACATTGGTTGCGAATTATCAATCCCGACTAGTGTAGCTGGTTGCTGCAAAAATCGCCCGATTAAGTCTAAAAATGTTCCTGTAGAACAGCCAATATCAATAATTTTAGTTCCTGGTTGATAGTAAGCTTTAGTCCAATGAGCAGCACAGGCTAAAACTTCCCGATAAAGAGGAACTGAGCGCGAGATCATGTTATCAAAAACGTTGACCACATCTTCGTTAAAAACAAAAGGTTTGGGCCAAGGGCCTTTTTCAAACAGTTCATCTTTTTCGGGACTAAGATAAAGTTCGGTAGGATATATTTTTGGATCAACTTGGTCTTTCATTCAATTAAGGATTAGAGATAGTATGGCAAACTGGTTTCGGTTTACTCAGATCTTGCACTAAGGCTAAAAACCGGGTTTCTTGCCAATAGCTAAATCTGAAAGTCTGCACTTACGTAAAGAAACCCGGTTTTTTAGGTCTTATTGAGAATGATGCAAGATCTCAGTTTACATTGCTGGCAACTGCAATCTTGAACTTGGTAGGATCAGTTGTATTTGCACTACCAATTTATCCTAAAAAAGAGACTTCCGGGTTGTCTCAGAATGTTCATCCTTAATGCTTAATAAATTCTTGAATAGATCCAGCTAAATTGTATAATAGTCGATCGTCCGTACTGGGAATAGGAGTTAAATAGAAGATTTCTCCTGATAATAATTTTACGCTTAATCTATAAAACTGAATCCCAAATAATTTAAATGGTTCAACTTCAACTAAAGAAATTTTGGTAAGGGGAAAATGGCTATGTTGAATTCCTAACCATCCTTTTTGTTTAAAAGTAACTCGATTGTCCGACTTATCAAATAAACAAATCTTTTCCGGGCTACCAAACATCATCAAGTTAGCACAAATGATGCAAAATAATCCAAACCAATCAACAGGCGGTTCAGAAGATAAAAAAATTAGCAGTCCAATTGTTGCGGTAAAACTGCTCAAAACCCAAATGGTTATGGGGCGTTCCCGCAGAGTTAGTAAGGTAAAAGTGTGTTGAATTACTCGCATATTTTAAGTAGGTCTAGAATAGGACTTAAGTCCTCACAAGAAACTGATTTTTAAGATTTTGGATTTTATCATTTAAATCCAAAATCTCAACTACTAAACCTCAGATTCATTTACTGCTTCCAGAGATTTTCCAGCTGTTTCAATCCGAAACATATAGGTAATTATTGCTGCTAATAGGCAAAATATAGCTAACAGAAACAGTAAAATTGAAATGCCTACCGATTTTTGTAAAATTGGTAAAGCGAAAGTACCTAACACGGCTCCAGCTTTGGCGAAAGCGGCAGCAAAACCAGCACCACTGGCGCGAATTGAAGTGGTAAAAACTTCTCCTGATAATAGGAAAGTTGTGGAATTTGGCCCTGCATTCATCGTTAGATTAAAGATTAAAAAACCGAGAAAGACGATCGCAGTACTCCAAAAACTATCTGAGTTAATCAAATTAGAAGCGGCTAACACCAAAAGCCCTACAGCCATGCCACAAAAGCCAATAATTTGTAAGCGAATTCGTCCGACTTTTTCAATAAAATATACCGCCAGTAAAAACCCAGCAATTAAAAACAGATCGACAAAAGCAGAACCTCTGGCAGAAGCAATTTCTCGCTCTAGAAAATTGGTAGCATTTTCAAAGGCTAAAGCGCCAATAATTGTCGGTGTAAAAATGCCAATTCCGTAGGTAGCAATATCTTGTAAAAACCAAGGAACTGAAGCTAAAATTGTGCTGCGAAGGTATTTAGGAGAAAATAAGGAACTGTAAGGAAGACTTGGTTCTCGTTCTGGGGGATCGGTTTCTAGGGTAATTGCGATCGGTTCATTTAATAAAGTAGATGCAGCCTCAGAAGCTTCCTTATATTCACCCCTAGCAATGTAATAACGCGGACTTTCTAACAAAAAACTAAACCGCAAAATAGCAACAATAATTGCTAATATTAACCCCACTCCTAACATCCAACGCCACGCATATTGAATAGTTGGTAACACTGAATCTGGATAAATAATTTGAAACACATGAATTGTAATTAATCCAGTTACAGCACCTAAAAGTGCCCCAACTGCTTGAAAACTAAATGCACCAATTACCATTCTTCCCCGCAGTCGAGAAGGAACATTTTCAGTAATATAGGAAACACTAATCGGATAATCTGCACCAATACCAACACCCACCAAAAAACGAAATATAATTAGTGAAGTGGCATTCCAAGCAAATGCTGTTCCAGCAGTAGCAATTACAAAAATTGCAATATCAATAATTAACATTAACTGGCGACCAATTTTATCAGTAATTGGGCCTAAAGTTAGTGCGCCTACTAGCGATCCAGCGATCGCAGCTACCGCTACAGCGCCAACTTGCGCCGTACCTAAATTAAAGTCTCGCTGAAGAAACGGTAAAGCAATACCAATAATAAAAAAATCGAACCCATCTAAGGCAATTAATCCCGCAGATAATATCCATAATAACCACATCACGCGAGTTACTGGTGCAGCATCCAGCCTTTGTTCAAAGGATAAAGGTTGGGTAGTTAAAGTTGTAGTCATTGCGTTACTTTTTTAGTTCCTGAGTTCTACTACTAAAGAATAAGTTTTCATGTTACAAGGTTTTTGCCAACGAATTGGAATACCCAGCGATAGAAATTCCGGCAAAACTCGCCCATCTCTACAATTTGTAGCAAATATCCCAACCCTAAATCAATTGTAAAAACCCCTTCTCTTCCTCTTCTCTTCGCGCTCTTCGCGTCTTACGTGCTACGCACACGCTACGCGAACGCGGTTCAAAAAAAATCTTCTCATGAACCATTAATGATTGCTCAACTTCTGTAAATAACCAATTAAAATCAAGATAACATAAGCTTAGCCCCAAATAATACCATGTGGAAACCTGAACTTCTAGCCCCAGCCAAAAACTTAGAACGCCTCAAAGTTGCCATTGCTTATGGTGCAGATGCGATATATTTAGGCGGGCAAAATTATGGCTTACGGGCGCGTGCTGATAATTTTACCGACTATGAATTAGCGCAATCTGTGATGTTTGCTCATCAGCATGGTGCGAAAATTTATGTTACTCTAAATGCTTTCCTTCACGATTCAGATTTTGTCGGATTAGCCGAATATTGCCAATTTTTAGAATCTATTGAAGTGGATGCTGTTATTGTTTCCGATCTGGGTGTAATTCGGGCTATTCGTAACAGTTCAAATTTGAATATTCACTTATCGACGCAAGCTTCTTGCCTTAATTCTTATGCTGGGCTGTTGTGGAAACAAATGGGAGTGAAGCGGTTAATTGTTGGGCGAGAATTGACGATCGCAGAAGCTGGCACAATCCGAGAAAAATCTGGCATTGAAGTAGAAATGTTTACTCACGGTGCCATGTGCATGGCTTATTCTGGACATTGCACTATTTCTAATTTTACCGCAGGTCGAGATTCTAATCGTGGTGGTTGTATTCAATCTTGTCGATTACCTTATCATTTAGAAACTGAAGAAAACAAATCAGATGATTTAGTAAGTTTCATGTCTTCTAGAGATTTGTGGGGAATCTACCAAATCGGAGAGTTTTTTCAACATCAAATTTGCTCTTTAAAAATTGAAGGGCGGATGAAATCTTCCTTTTATGTTGGTTTGACTTGTAAAGTTTATCGCCAATTAATTGATGCTTATGCTGCTGGAACATTGAACGCGGAAATGTTGCAAGTTGCGGCGCGAGAACTCCAATCTGTGCCTAATCGAGACTATTTTTCTGGTTCTTTAGAAACGCCAGCAGGTAAAGATTCTGTGTTCGGACAATTGTCAGGGATAAATACAGGAAATTACGAATATTTAGGTTTGGTTATTGATACCACTTCCGAAGAAATTGTGGTGCAACTTGTGGAACCTTTAACAGTGGGAGAAGAGATTGAAATTATCCCATTTCAAGGTGAGGCTATTCGGGGGAGAGTCGATCGCCTTTTCTCCATCACAGGTGAAAGTGTACAATTTATGCGCCAAGATAGTATTGTGCGAATTCCCAAATTTTCCGCAGCAACAAAAGCAGCAAATATTGCCAAATACAATGTAGTTCGATTCAAATCAGCAGTTAAAGAAATCGCCCATGCAGTTTAACACTTTTGTTTCATCAATTCCCGATTTAGAACGGTGCGTTAATGCTCCTAATTTAGAGGAAGTGTTATTAGAACCGATATTATTAGCACGTCAGGGAAAACTTACAGAAAATCAGGTACAAACTTTAGTTGGGGAAGCTTTAAAACGAGGCTTGCGCCCGGTTTTAGTTTGGGATATCCTGATGCCAGAACGGGTAATGAATGATGTTTGTGAAAGATTAAAAAGTTGGGATTTGAATCAATTTGCAGCGATTCGCGTTTGCGATCCGGGTGTTGCTTATTGGTGGAAAATTCACTTCCCAAAAATACCGTTGCAATTAATTGTAGAAACGGGGAATCATAACTTTGAATCTTTGCTTGGGTGGTGCGAAATTTTTGGGGAAAATTTGGAGAGGTTGATATTGTCGATCGAACTCCCCGAAGAAAAACTCATTGAATATTGCCAAAAACTGCCTGTAGCTTGCGAATTACTAGGTGTTGGTCAAATTTTACTATTTTACTCGCCACGTTCTCTATTAACCGAACCTTTAGCAGCAGAAGATGATTTAAACTCAACACTTTATTTAGAAGCTACTGCTGCTTTTGAAGATGCACCGAATCGGCATTTTACCACCTTAGAAACTATACATGGAACATTCATGTTTTTGGACAAAGACCAGTTTATTTTGGATAAATTGCAGGGATTAGAATCAGCAGGATTACATACAGTAAGATTAGACTTAAGACATTTAGAAAAAAATGGCGATGTCGCAGTTGATATCGATAATATTTGCCGCCTAATTCTCGAAGATCCCGCAAATTTAAGATTAAATTGGTTCAGAGAAACTCGCGCCCCATTCTTTAAAGCAAATCGCACTACTGCGCTTTTCCCCAGAATGAAATCAAAAGTAGCAGATTACCGAAATCAAAATTGTTTAGCGGAAGTTTTAACTGGTAAAAGTGGCAAATATGTAGTTTTTCAAACCTTCCGTTCTTTCGATGTTTCCCAAATAAAAAACATGATTATGCCCACAGGGGAAGAGATTAAAATTCCGCCCGAAACTGTCTTTCGTAATATAAACGGCGAACAATTATCAACTTTTACATCTGACCAAATTCTAGTAACAAATTGGATTAAAAAAGCCGTACCAGGAACTTTACTTTTGAGTAAAGGGTAGAGGATAAAAGGTAAAAATATCCTATTCCACAAAATCCTCTGGCGACATATTGAATAAATCAGCAAGTTGACGAATTTGATTTTCTGTAAGTTGACGCTGACCACTCAATACTTCAGATACAATTGACTCATTCCCAAAAATAGGAACTAAGTCTTGTGGTTGTAAATTATATTCTATTAACAATGCCTCAATTAGCTCTGCACCAAAAATGTCAGGTATAGGTTCATGATGAAGTTGCTCGTACTCATAAACTAAAGTACCTAAAACATTCAAATAGTCTTGTTCGTCCAGTGTTAATTCACTTTGATCGATCAATGAATCAATTACTTTTTGGGTAGCTAGTAGTTCCTCCTCAGAATTAATTGGACGAGGAGGAAATTTTTTGAGTAATTCTATATATTCGTTAGTGTTAGTTGTACCAGTAGTCATTTTTCCAGTCTTCTTTGTCGTATTCTGCAATACTATATTTTGTAGTGAAAATTCATGAATTTTCACTACAAAATATAGTATTGCTGTATAAGCCCTATAAAAATTCTAGCGAGAATTTGCTACCATTCGCATTCCTGCGGGTGCTGCTAAAGTTAAGCCGCGACGTACTGGGCGCACGGGGCGTTTATTAACTGAAGAAACTTGAAAACGTGAGAGAATTGTTGCTAAAACTAACTTCATTTCATACTGAGCAAAAGCCATACCAATACAACGTCGATTTCCGCCACCAAAGGGCAAATATTCATAAGGTGAAAACTGCTTTTCTAAAAAGCGTTCTGGCTTAAATTCTTTGGGCTGTGGGTAAACTTCTTTTCGATGGTGAGCTAAATAAATACTAGGAATAATCACATCTTTTGGTTCTAATTTGTAACCCATGATTTCGATCGGAGTTTTTACCCGACGGGGAAAGCCATTTATAACAATGGGATAAATTCGCAGGGTTTCTTGACAGACTGCTGTTAAATAAGGCAACTTAGCAATAATACTTGGATCTGGGTTTTCTCCTAAAGTTGCTAATTCACTTAGGAGTTTTTCTTGGACTTTGGGTAAGCGATCGATCCAATACAACGCCCAAGTTAATCCTGAAGCAGTGGTTTCATGTCCAGCTATTAATAAAGTCATCAATTCATCGCGTAATTCTACATCAGTCATTGGTTGATTATTTTCATCACGCGCCGACATCATTAAACTGAGAATATCTTGACGATTTGAGTTGTTTTCGGCTCGACGTTCCCTGATTAAAGCATAAACAATGTCGTCAATTTCTTTGATTTGGCGCAATGCCCAACCCCAAGGACTCCAAGCACCTAAATCTTTTTGGAGAAAGCCAAAAAACAAGGCAAAAGATAACAAGGGAGAACCGAGAAATTCTAACACTGAACTAATTTTGTGTCGCAGTTGTTGTAAATTTTCTCCTTCATCTAAACCAAACACAACTCGCAAGATTACCCGCAAGGAAATTTCTTGCATTGAATGGCGAATATTAAAAGACTTGCCAATTTTCCATTCATTGATTACCTGTTGAGTAATCTCCTCAATAGTTTGACCATAATTTCGCATTCTTTCGCCATGAAACGGAGGAGTTAAAAGTTGACGTTCGCGCTGATGACGTTCTCCACCTAAAGCCAACAACGAGTTTGTTCCTAACAAAAATGATAAACCGACATTTCCGCCACCCGCCTCCAAATGATTACCATCAGCCGCAAAAATTGCTTGTAGTGCTTCGGGTTGGCTGAAGTAAATCAGGGGGGTACCGTTGCGCCCCCAAACGGTGAAGGAATCGCCATAAATTTTGGCAAAGTCTTCGACATATTTTACTGGTTGAGTAACAAACTTGATCAGGCGCAGAAATACGGGCATTTTTGGGCCGTTAGGGAGAGTGCGATCGAGCGTCATAAACTTATTTTGCTAAATTTCCTACTAGTTTATTTTGCCAATTACTCCTTGATAAATGCCACAGAGTCATAAAGTCAATAAGAAGCATTCCGGCAAATATTTTTGGGTTCTCCCAACAAATTATTACCGGAATGCTTCGCCCCTACAACTACCAACTACCAATTACTGATGAGTAAAACCTATTTACTAAATATGAAAAACTTAAGAAAAAAGTCGAAGAAAGCGGTATATTCTGGAAAGTGAGCGTCGGAAGCAACCAGTGTCTAAAAT
>JBAVZX010001309.1:0-4659 GCA_049589015.1 Phormidium sp.
CAATTGGATCGATCGAATAACAACGAAATCCAGCTTTTTCTAAACGTTCGATTAATTGAGTATTGGGTGTAGCTGAAAGAAACAAGAATTTTTTGCGATCGCCACTTTGCCGATTTAAGCCGCTAGTATAGCGAATTAGCAACATTGTATTAATTACGCTAGCAATTTGTGGTTCTCCGAAAACGTGAAATTCGTCAAATATAAATAAGTCAAAATTTCTATCAATTCGATTCCACATTTTATCACGGTTATCGTCTTTGAGGACGTAAGCACCTCGATAAATATAATGAAAAATATCGGGATTAGTAACGAGAATTTCTGATTGTCCGGTACGAGTAGCGATCGCACCAGCCTTTTTTAAACCTTCAGTTTCAGCATAAATTTCTAATTCCAAACTACTCAATCTGTTAATACGTGGAGACTGTTCTGGTTTAAATGTTTCAATATAACTCTTAATTTGGATTTCTTGATCGCGTGCTAGTTCGTTGGTTGGATAAAGTCCGATCGCACAATAATATTCTTGCAAACTTTTCAAATAGGCAGCAAGACTCTTCCCATCCCCTGTCATTGCACTGTTAAGAATGACATCGATATTCGGATCGCTTAAAGCTTTGAAAGTTTCCGCTTGATGCCAGGAAAGTGACCAATCTTCCGGTAGCTTAACACCCTCTGGCACTTCCGATGCTGGACAAGAGTAAACAGGTTTAAGTGTGATAGAGTTAGTATTCACAATTAGACTTCCAAGTTATACTAAATTAGGAATTAATGTCAACATAAGAATCTTTTGTAACTTCAGAAGCATAAGCAATACAAGCTAAAACATCGTCTCTTTCTATATCTGGGTAAGCTTCCAAAATTTCCTCAATGGTCATTCCACCAGCTAAGTAATCCAGAATTAAAGATACCCAAATTCGATGTCCGCGAATGCAAGGTTTACCAAAACATATATTTGGGTCGATAGAAATTCTATGCAGCAAATTTTCCTTGGTCATTTCTGTTTCTCCAAATTTGGGCTAATTGAGCTTCAATTAGAAGTATATGCTCCCGATGGAAAGGGGAACTTCCATAAGCCTCTGGGATACTTTCGTCAATCAGAATTAAGCTTTTACATTTACAATAAATATAGAATAGCACATCAAATTTCAAAGTCAATGTATATTTTGTAAATGTCTCGTAAAAAAGAAGCACTTACACTTTCAGTTCCACCAGGAACCAAAGAGCAGCTAGAGACGATCGCACGCCGTCTAGGTATCTTTTGGGGGAAAAGTCCCAGCCCATCGGGGTTGGTGGCTGCGATCGCCCAACAACAACTCCAAGTCGGTCGAGAAGCTTTTAGCTTGGACGCAAAGCAGGTAGATGCTTTACTACAAGCCAGAAAAGCCTTGATTGATGCAGGTCACGTAGAAAAAGCCGAAATTGTAAATGCACTTTTAATCAACCAAGGCAACCTAGACCCACCCCTGCGTCAAGCACTGCTGCAACAGTTGCATCAACCGATCCAAGATTGGCGCAACCAAATAGACCAACTGAGAAGCGATCGACAACCCTTCCGCTTGCGATACCGTAACCCCAAAGGTCTAGAATTAGAGTACACAGTTCGTTATGCAGAAGTTCGCTTCTACGAAAAACGTTTCTACTTACAAATTTGGTGCGAAGAAACCGCAGAAGCAGAACAGGATAGCCCCGATATGCCGGAGATTTGGCACAACCGCTGCTTAAGGTTCGATCGCATTTTGCATATCGAACCCATTCCCGGTGTATGGAAAGGAGAATTAGATTCTCTCAAAGTATACTTACACTTTTATCGAGGACTAGCCAATGCCTATGAGCCCAGACCTGACGAAGACCTGGAAAACACAGTTTTGGGAGACATTCGCCAAGTCGTGCGGCGAGTCGTCAACCCCTTCTGGCTGATTCGGGAATTGTTACGTTACGGCAAAGATTGCGTCATTGTCGCACCTGATAGCGTCAGAGAACGCTACAAGCGAGAACTGCGGGAGATTTGCACTTCTTATGGCATAGAACTTCCGTAAGCAAGTAGGGTGCGTTAGTGACAACGTAACGCACCATCTTTTTTTTGAACCGCGAAGACGCGAAGGACGCGAAGGAAGAACGAGGAAAGGTTAGCAAAGTTAGCTGCCACACTCCAGGCAGGGACATTTCGAGCTATTCTTTACATGAAAAAGCATGACGGGATTTGGAGAGAGAGCAAAATGCAAACAGCGGAAGAAAAAGTGAATCAGTTGGCGGGAAAACCCGCACCAGAGGAGATTTTGATAGATGTTGCTAAACTTTTAGACGAGTATTACACAGTTCATCCCGATCCCGCAAATCCCCTGCAAAAAATCAGTTTTGGAACTTCTGGACATCGGGGTTCTTCCAGCAACGGAACTTTCAACGAAGACCACATTCTCGCCGTTTCCCAAGCTGTAGTGGAATATCGCCAAAGTCAGGGCATTAATGGCCCATTGTACATGGGAATGGATACCCACGCTCTTTCTGCCCCCGCACAAAAGACGGCTTTGGAAGTGTTAGCGGCGCACGGGGTAGAGGTTTACATTGCAGCCGGGGAAGGATATGCTCAATTTACGCCAACTCCGGTAGTTTCTTATGCCATTCTTGCCTACAACCAAGGCAAAACCACTGGTTTAGCAGATGGAATTATTATCACTCCTTCGCACAATCCCCCTTCTGACGGCGGTTTTAAATATAATCCCCCTTCTGGTGGCCCTGCGGAACCAGAAATTACTAAATGGGTGCAAGATAGAGCGAATCAATTGTTAGCAAATAACAATCGGGATGTGCGGCGAATTTCTTATGAAGCGGCGTTGAAAGCATCAACAACTCATTTCTATGATTTCATTACTCCCTACGTCAACGATCTAGAAAATGTAGTTGATATTGATGTAATTCGATCGGCAGGACTTCGCATTGGTGCAGATCCTTTGGGTGGTTCTAATATAGCTTATTGGGAACCAATTGCCGATCGCTACAACCTAAACATTACCTTAGTTAACAAAACCGTAGATCCAACTTTCCGGTTTATGACCGTAGATTGGGATGGCAAAATTCGCATGGATTGTTCTTCACCTCATGCGATGGCGAGTTTAGTCAAATTTAAAGATGATTATGACATCGCTTTTGGTAATGATACCGATTCCGACAGACATGGAATTGTAACTCCCAGTGTGGGATTAATGAATCCGAATCATTTCCTATCGGTAGCGATTTGGTATTTATTTACTAATCGTACAGGTTGGTCGGGAGAAAGTGCGATCGGGAAAACTTTAGTTAGTAGTAGTATGATCGATCGCGTAGCCAAAGAAATTAACCGCAAACTCTCCGAAGTACCCGTAGGTTTCAAATGGTTTGTTGACGGATTATTAAACGGTTCCTTTGGATTTGGCGGAGAAGAAAGTGCCGGAGCATCTTTCCTACGCAAAAATGGTACAGTTTGGACAACCGACAAAGACGGAATTATCATGGATTTGTTAGCCGCAGAAATTACTGCCAAAACCGGAAAAGATCCAGGCTTACATTATCAAGATTTAACCGCACGTTTAGGCACACCTTACTACAAACGCATTGACTCACCCGCCACCCCCGAACAAAAAGCACGCTTGGGTAAACTCTCCCCAGAAGATGTGAAAGCAGCGACAATGGCAGGAGATCAAATCACAGCGAAACTCACCAAAGCACCTGGAAATAATGCCTCAATAGGCGGACTAAAAGTAACCACAGAAAATGGTTGGTTTGCTGCACGTCCTTCCGGCACAGAAAACGTTTATAAAGTCTATGCCGAAAGCTTCCAAAGCGAATCACACTTAGAACAAATCTTGCAAGAAGCACAACAAATAGTCACCGACGCACTTTAAGTATAGGAACAGAGGAGAAGATTAAAGCAATTTTCTCCTCTCGACAAATTAGCAAATTTGAAAGTAAAACAATCTCAAGCAAATCACAGTAAATCTAGATAAACATCTGTGTTCATCCGTGTTCATCTGTGGACATCTGTGGTAAAAAAAAAGATTATTCATCTTGGGAGTGGGGATTTTGCGATCGATAACGCCGCATCCCCTTAGAAAGATAAGCAATTAAAAAAGTAGTCAATCCCATCATCGCAAAATTATAAGACTGACTAAACCAAGTAGCTATGCCAATTACCAATAAACCCAGTAGCAAATATTTAACCTTATTAGACATTTTTTAAACAACCTTTAATTTAATTTATTTTGAACCGCGAAGACGCGAAGGACACGAAGGAAGAAGAAGAAAGAGTCTATTATAACTCAAAAGCAGTTAGGGAGAAAATTGAGTAAAATTAGACAAGTTATCAATTCTATTTACACAGACAGTGATGAAAAAATTCGGACTCATCAGGAAGAGAAACTCAGCTTTAATCATTTTATTTAGTATTTCAATTTTACTCCTTAGCTGGCTAATTTCCCCAGTCATTCCCCAAATGCTGGCAACCCAGTCCAAAACTTTTAATGCTGTCTGGGAAACTGTTAACAATAACTTTTACGACCCGAAATTTAATGGCGTAGATTGGAAAGGAATACAATCTAAATATGCTCCTCAAATTAGCAAAACGCAAACAACCGACGAAGCAGCAATTATCATCAATCAAATGTTGGGAGAATTAAACACCTCTCACAC
>JBAVZX010001310.1:0-3293 GCA_049589015.1 Phormidium sp.
TCTCGTAACCGTCGAGCTTCAACAGTTTCAATGAAATCTACCATATCTTGATAGCCATCTCCTGAACCTTCTTGAGGAATTGGCAAATAGCGAAGATCGAACTCAGCTTCTATTTCCTCATAATTCTCATCTTCTTCGTTAGGGAGAATTTCTAATTGATGATCGCGACTGCCTATTAAAACTTCACCCGTTTCAAGCTCAATGTAGCCGTATGTTCCATCTTCACCCTGACTATTCATAATTTGAGTGATTAGAAAGAGATTGTTTTTTGAAATTGCAATTGACATTTTTCACTCCTTGCCTGCTTTTTCTTAATTTTATTCAAATCAAGCTACAAGCTGGAAAATATCCTTTCGCGGAATGAAGTGCTGGAAATTGCTTTGCGGTTATTTGATGAATACGATCGCGCCGAAGCTGAATGGATCGAGAATGTGCGAGAAAAAATTGATGCTGCGATCGCCACTTCAGAACATACACCACCGATCGACAGAGAGACTTTCATCAACCAAATTTTAGAGCGATTTCAGCAAGAACATCAGGAGCAAGAATGAGTCGCTATGTTATTAATATTCTCGCCAGCCGAGATCTTAACGAAATCGCTGATTACTTTGCCAAAACTTGAAGAATATATGCTACCATGAAATATCTCGTTAATAGTCATATTTTCATTGTGTTGATTGAACGTAAAACATGAGAATTGAGAATTATGAGTAAAACTTTAGCAATTCAAGTCCCAGACGAATTAGAGGCACAGTTGTTGCAAAAAGCTAAACAACTAAATATGTCCTTAGAAAGCTTAGTTTTGCAGTCTTTAACTCAATTAGTCGATTCACCAATTACAGATGAATTCGATCCAATTTCACCGTTATTGGGTACATTAACCGCAGAAGTTAATGATATTGGTGAAAACCACGATCGCTATATAGGTAGTGCATTACAACAGGAAATCGCCAGTGCCGAATAAAGTTTTTATAGATACCTCTGGATGGGCAGAACTGTTTGTAGCAACAGAATCTTATCATCAAAAGGCAAAAGAATGGTTTGCAAAAACACGAAAACAACAGCTAGAAATGGTTACAAGTAACTATGTTGTTGCTGAATTAGTGGCTTTGCTCAACAGTCCTTTGCGCGTTCCTCGTTATCAATTATTTCAATATGTAGATGCTGTAAAAACTGCCTCTTATATTAACATCATTTACGTAGATGCAGCCATAGAAACAGCAGCTTGGTCTTTACTTAAAAGTAGATCAGATAAAACTTGGTCTTTAGTAGATGCGACTTCTTTTATAATTATGCAGCAACTTGGGTTACAAGAAGCACTGACGACAGATCATCATTTTGAACAAGCAGGATTTATTCGATTATTAAAATAGATGAATACGATCGCGCCGAAGCAGAATAGATCGACAATGTGCTAGAAAAAATTGATGCAGCGATCGCAATTTCAGAATATACACCACCTATCGACGGTGAAACATTCATAAACCAAATTCTAGAGCAATTCCAGCAATAACCCCTTTCCAGATAGTCCTGAGAATATCGCTATCATGGAAACAGCTATTAGGAAAAAATAAAAAAAATGAACTCTGCATTGCGTGTTGTTCATAGCGACCCTGATATACTAGGAGGCACTCCTGTTTTTGTTGGCACTCGTGTACCAGTGAAAACTTTAATGGATTATCTTGCTGCTGGTGATTCACTCGATGAATTTCTAGATCATTTTCCCAGTGTCAGCCGTGAGCAAGCGATCGAAACTTTGGAATTGGCAAAAGAAATGCTGACTGCTTATGCGAATCCTGCTTGATGAGTGCGTTCCACGACCTCTGAAACGCGAATTTAGAGACTATGATATCAGGATTTAGTTCCACTCATAGCAGATGTTCGCAATGTGCTCAGTGCAATTTTTCCAGGTGAAGTGATAGAAGTTGGATATTAAAGTCACAGCTAAAAATAGTCACTCCAAAAACAACCAACTAAATAAAACTTCTACTGTCAGGCGGAAATCTTTAGCAAATTCCGGTACTGGCAATAATTGCACAACTGCTATTTGTTATTTTACATATAGATAATCTAGTTGACCCGATCGCAATCTCAAAACCAGCAATTCCAGCAATAAAAATCTAAAATCTTATGACTTACCTTGCACTAGCGACAGATTATGATGGCACCCTTGCAGCAAGCAGTCTAGGCTTCAAAAACCCCTATTTAAATGCGTATCAGATTATACTATTAACTATGATATTTTAAGGATGGATATATGCCGATAGTTAAACAGACTCCTACAATACTAGAATTCCGAGAAAAGTCTTATGGTGGCTGTGGTTTGGTTATTTTTGGTGCTGTATTATTGATTCCTATAGGATTGACATTAGGATTCAGCTTGGCAGTTATTCTGCTGGGAGAGAATGTGAAAACACTAAAGTGTAATCGCCTCGAACCAACTCAAGTAGCTTGTGAATTTATTTCTTCTGGATCTATCAGTTCGAGTTCTATAAACATCCGAAAGGCTGAAAAGGCTGAAGTAGAATTTTATGAAGACAGTGAAGGCGATACTCATACAAAAGTTATTCTAGTAACTGAAGATGGAAGAATTCCTCTAGATTTAACAAATAGCACCGAAAATAGCACCGAAGTAGTTAACCAGATTAATGCTTTTATTTCCAACCAACAACAAAAGTCACTAGTAATTAAACAGGACGATCGCTGGATTCTGAGCTTGTTCTTTATGCCTTTTATGCTAATCGGCTTGATGTTTTTGAGAAATTTTCTTTTATACATAACAAACATAACAATGGGGCCAGATTCCTTGACCTTGGACAAAAACTCAGGAAAAATGTATCTTAAAGTGAAAAAAAGTAAGATATTATCTAAATGGGATTTGCGCGAGTATTGGCTGCATGAAATCAAACGAATTAAAGTTATTGAAAAAATTGATAGTGATGGGGATACAACTTACGAACGAAGTTTATTACTTCGTTAAGTAATTCTGAATAAAGGTGCAGTGATGATTTTACCAAAAGGTATTGATAAAGAAGCAGGTTTAATTGCAGCAGCTAATGAGTTGGGGATTTCCCTAGATGCGATCGCTGGTGTAGGAGATGCCGAAAATGACTTGGCATTTCTAAACATTTGCGGTTACTCTGTTGCTGTTGCTAATGCCCTTTCTACTGTGAAAAATCAGGTAGATTTGGTAACTAAAAATAATAGAGGTGCAGGTGTCACTGAGTTAATTGAGCATATTCTTTAGTCCGCGTAGGCGGACTTTGTTTGTGTAGCCGCGATTTCAATCGCCC
>JBAVZX010001311.1:0-2176 GCA_049589015.1 Phormidium sp.
CAAAAGCAGCATTTGAGCATCAGCACCATAATGGGGTGTCACATTAGGAGGATTAATCCAACCCCGATAACGTCGCCACTGAGAAAAACTCTTAGGTAACTCACCGAGCTTATTGTTGTCTCCCCACCAAGTATATAAACCAGGGGAAGCTTGATTTTGCCAAAACCATTGCAGATTATTCCAGACTCGATCGCTCTCACCCAGAAACACCCATTGGTGAGTTTCTGCCAGATTCAGATCGGGTGTTACAGGCGGACGCAAAGATCCATTAGCATCGTGGGATTCATTCCAGCGCCGTTCCAATTCTTGAGTCAATACCTCACGATCAGAAAACCCAATCCCACTAGGCCACAGACTGCTAGTGTAAGTTTCTGGAGTTCCTGAAAATAAGAATTCAAAAGCTTTCCCCCAAGCTGCTTGTAACTTTGCCGCTTCCGAACGCCAGCGTTTGGCAATCCCCGGTTGACCAACCCGGTCAGCCAGAGTTGCTGCATCCAGCAAGGCACGATAGCTCATCATACTTGCCGATGGATCGAGGGTAATCAGATCCGGTTGATTGTCCATCTTCCCTGCCAGCAAATCCACCTTCAGGAAGTCTGGGTGTTCCGAAAAAGGAGCCTTTGATTCCTCAACCACTGGATAGCCCGGTCTATTTGTGGTGAGCATATCCATAATCAACTCAGCCTTCCGCTGAATGTGCGGCCACACCAAGCGATCGTACTCCGGTTGATTCACTTGCTCGGCAACCTCTGCCAATGCCCAAATTCCCAAAGCCGGAACATTCGCTTTCCATTGAATCCCATCAACGAAATCGGTTTCTGCAAAGTAACCGGATAGCTGCCTTGCCACATCTAATTTTCCGGCACGGGCGAGAGCTACTAATTGATAAGCGCCATCTTGGAAACGTGGCAGCGGGTAGTTTAGTGGGTCGCTAGGAGTAGTACGATTTCCCACAATTCCCATCATCAGATGAGCAACTTGGGCGTTGACAGTTTCCACAAATCGTCGATCCGGTAACTCCAAAACCATACCCGACAGTATTTGAGGTGCGTTCAGGTTAGCCGGCCCAGGAGTAAAGTTTGCCAGTTCGATGCTTGTGTCCCCAGTCGTCAGTTCCAGCCGCGCATAGCCCCAACCCCGCCGATCTTCCCATTGCTTTAAAGTAGATGTTTGTGAGTTCCAGCCCTTTGAGGTTTCACTACCCAAATGCACCTTCACAGGGGTGCGATTCGGTTTCACAGACCAGCGATTATTAATCAACAACCTTTGTCCATCCCAATTCAATGAGTTAATCGCTCCACCTGCTGGGCCAACACTACGAATTACCAGAACGGGTCGAGTCGCTGAATTGGCTGGAGTTTTCAGGGTTAACTGCCAGATTCCTGGTTTTGGGGCAGACCAGTAGGTTTGATAGTATTCTGTTGTCGTAAAAATCCCTGGTGTTTGCTTGTCGGAGAGATCGGTAAACTGTTGCTTAATTTTATCTAGAGGAATGTTGTCGCTGGTTGCTTTCAAATTGCCATTTTTATCTACCATCCAGATCGAAACACCAAAGCTGCCTACTACCGGACTAAAGCTGCCCCCAGGTTCATAGTAAGCTTTGTCTTCGGCACGGCTACCTGGAGTTCCCAGCACGATATGTCCAGCATTGCGGAGCCAGGGATCTTCAGGACGTAGCCGCATTTGTTGCTCTACTTGCTGTTGAGGAGTGCCGTAGGTTTGTAAGGTAGCTGTGACTCGATCAAATTGCGATCGATTATTAATTCCCGCACTAACTACAACCAACCCTGCTAGCACCAAAGCCACCAAACGTAGACGAGTTAGGGAACTAAACGCCGCCAAAATCAGCAATAATGGGGCGAAGTGCAGCGAATAAATAAAGGTTTCTCTTGCTCCGTAAACGCTATGGATCAGCAGTTGTCCGACAATAGTCAATCCCAGAACTATTCGCAATTTAGGCTGTTGTTTTGTGGTGAAAAAACCCCAGATTCCCATAATCAGCAATCCCGTCCAGCATATTGCTGCCACTGTTCCCCAAACTCCGCCTGAACCTGGAGTTAAGGTGTTAGTCGCCAGCTTAACCCAATCCGGTCGAATTGGTGAGTCTTTAATTTCGATCGCAGGCATGACGATCGTTTGATAAAAAAAGGAACTCACTGCTGACAAAACACTGTCG
>JBAVZX010001312.1:0-1812 GCA_049589015.1 Phormidium sp.
AATTTACATCATGTAATAACACCCAATTTCCAGGCGGTACACGCAATTGTCGCAGTTGCAGCGTTACCATTTAACTCTCCTAAATTATGTTTTATAATGCAATTATACAATTCCCAATTAGCAACAATGCTGGAAATTCATAAAAACATTGTCCTTGACGAAAATCAGCAACCAATTGCCGTGCAAATTCCCATTGCTGAATTTGAAAAAATTGAGGAAATTTTAGAAGATTACGGTTTAGCAAAGTTAATCAAAGAATCAGAGAATGAAGAGCGCCTTTCTAAGGAAGAAGCATTACAATACTATAAATCTCTGAAGGGCAATCATGTGGAAACTTGAATACACTAAGAGATTCTTGAAAGAACTTGCCGCTTTGCCACTAGAGATTCAAAACCGTGTCGAACCTATTGTTTTTCAAGAATTGGAATCAGAAAATCCTTTTGAGTTAGGATATCTGCAAAAACTGAAAGGTTATAGCGATAAATATAAGATTCGGGTGGGTGACTATCGGATTGGTATCACTGTTGAACAAGAGACAAACACATTAATTTGCGAAAGAATCGCTCATCGAAAAGATATTTACAGAATTTTTCCTTAAGCTTTGTTAACTTCACCTCTTATCCAGGGAAAAATAAAGATAGATTCAATCTGTCTATTTCCCTATTATGAGTTACTGTTTAAATCCCAACTGTCCTAAACCACAAAACCCAACTGGGACAACTTTCTGTCTGACTTGCGGCACTAAAATTTTATTAAAAAGCCGCTACCGTGCAACTGATTTTCTTGGTGCTGGCGGAATGGGGAAAAACTTCTTAGCAGTCGATGAAGACACGCCTTTAAAAAAACGCTGTGTAATTAAACAGTTTTCCCCTGATTCGAGTATTGTAAACAATCCAACAGCTTTCCAAAAGGCAATTGAACTTTTTAACCGAGAGGCGGCGATGCTGGATACTCTCGGTGATGAATCTTCCCAAATTCCCCGCTTGTTGGCATATTTAGAGCAGGATGAATGTCTTTATTTTGTGCAGGAATTCATCGAAGGGCAAAATTTACTCAAGGAATTAGCACAACAGGGAACTTACAACGAAGCGCAAATTTATCAGTTATTAAATGATTTATTACCTGTCTTGAAATTTATTCATCAGCGAGGTGTGATACATCGGGATATTAAACCTGAAAATATTATGCGTCGTCCGAATGGAGAATTGGTACTGATAGATTTTGGTATTTCTAAACAATTTAGCGGCACTTTAATTTCAATGGGAACAAGTGTTGGAACTTTAGGATATGCGCCGCCAGAACAAATGACTTATGGCGAAGCTTATCCCGCAAGTGATATTTATGCGTTGGGTGCAACTTGTATTCATTTGTTGACTGATATTCCACCTGATCAATTATTTAATGCTAGGGAAAATCGCTGGTTATGGCGAGATGTGTTGGCAACAAATGGGGTTGATATTAGTCAGCAGTTAGGTAAAATTTTGGATAAAATGTTGATGGCTGATGTTAAGGAAAGGTATCAATCAGTTGATGAGGTAATTAAAGATTTAAATCCTCTACTGGTGGGTCTTTGGTTCGGTGAGCATGATAATTGTCCTGCTCATCTTACTATTACTCATCAGTTAGGTAACTCATTTGGTGGAATTTTGACAGCCCAATATAGCAAAGGTCTTGGCAGAATAAGGATTAAAGGTACTTTTGATTACATAACAAATAAGATTAATATCGAACAAATCAGTATTCTTTTAGAGCCTTATTCAGGATTTTTTAAATTAGCCAAATGTCAAGGAAACTTATCATCTGATAATAGGC
>JBAVZX010001313.1:0-7349 GCA_049589015.1 Phormidium sp.
CTTCTACTATACGTTGAATTGTTGCTTCATCAATTAATAAAGAGTTCAAAGTTTGGCGATACTTTTCTTTGAATTCGCGTCTGGCTTCTACAGTGGAAATTTGTTCAAAGTCATGCAATCCTGTACCTTGATCTGGGGGTAGATTCAATGCCGATCGAATTATGTTTTTTAACGCCTGTCCACCAGACAAGTCACCCATGTAACGAGTATAACTATGGGCTATCAAAAGTACTGGATCGGTATTGGCGATTTCTTGCAGGCGATCGACATAAACTTGACCTGCTGGTAAAGGAGCAATCTGCTCGCGCCAATTCTCACCATAATAATAGGCTAAATCTTTCTCTAGATTTGCTGTGCGATTTAACTCTGGAAAATACATCGCTCCTACTACTGGATGATCCTGGTAACGGCGGATTGAATCTTCTAAAGTACTGTAAACTAAATACAGATTTGCCAGCAACTTGCGGAATGGTTCTCGTTCAACTATTCCTTTCAGGAAACACTTCATATAGGCAGTATTTTCAGCGGCAGTGTGAGAATTTTTAGTGCCTTCTCGCAGGCTGTTGGCTAAATCTGTACTCATGTCAATTTACCTCATTCCTAAAGAAATGGCTGTTTGAGTGGTGCTTGTTCTGACAATCTGCGGTAGTTCAGCAAGCAACCTTATTCATCCAACCAAAAGACTTTCACTACTTTATAGCTATGTGGCGATTAAGAGTCAAATAGTTTTCATAACTTAACAAAGTTGCCGAAAGGTTAATCTTTGTTACCTTTTTTCCCCTATGATCTGTTCAAGAAGCGACAAGTAGTATAACTTAAAAGCTATTGAGCTATAACGACATCGACAAACACTATGGTTACTTCTCCCCCAAAGCCCACTCAGGAGTTATCAGCAGGCAAAACAAAGGCGATTAAGGAAAATATCCTCACACCACGGTTTTATACAACAGACTTTGAAACTGCGGCAGAAATGGATTTATCTAGCCAAGAAACTGAGTTACAGGCGATGTTGGCAGAAATGCGGGCTGATTACAACCGCCACCACTTTGTTAGGGATGAAGCGTTTAATGAATCCTGGGATCATCTTACTGGAGAAGACAGACAAGCTTTTATTAATTACTTAGAGAGATCCTGCGTTTCTGAGTTCTCTGGCTTTTTGCTGTTTAAGGAGCTTTCGCGCAAGTTGAAGGATCGCGCTCCGCTGCTATCGGAAATGTTTAACTTGATGGCGAGAGATGAAGCCCGTCATGCTGGATTCCTCAATAAAGCAATGGGGGATTTTGACTGTACAATGGATTTGGGTTATTTGACAAAAAATCGGGTTTATACATTTTTTCCCATCGAATGGGTGATTTACACAGTTTATTTGTCAGAAAAAATTGGTTATTGGCGTTACATTATTATTTATCGCCATTTAGAAAAACATCCTGAAAATCAGTTCTATCCATTATTTCGCTACTTTGAAAGTTGGTGTCAGGATGAAAACCGCCACGGGGATATTTTTAAAGCATTGTTAAGGTCACAACCCAAACTTTGGCAAACTTGGCAATCTCGGTTATGGAGCCGCTTTTTCTTGCTGACAGTATTTGCAACTCATACTTTAACTGTTCACGAAAGAACTGGGTTTTATAAAGTATTGGGTATAGATCCAACCGAGTTTGATGCAGAAGTAATTCGCAAGACTAATGAAACAGCAGCACGCGCTTTTCCTTCAGTTTTAAACACAGAAAATCCAGAGTTTTTCGATCGCTTGCATCGCTGTTCCGATCTGAATTTGCAGATGTCTCAAATCGATGGTAGTTCTCAACCGAAATGGTTGAAGATATTACGTAAATTACCTTTCCAAATGTCAATTTTTGGTCATTTACTGCGAGTTTATTTGCTCAAAGGTATTGATGCAGAAGCCTTGAAAGAAACTGTACGTTAGAAAAATCGGCTATTGGTCTAAGGTGGGACATTTTGGTTAGGGAAGGGAACAGGGAACAGGGAACAAATTTGTCCCGGTTTAGGTTGGTAGCCGAAAAATCTAAATTAGGGCTTGCTGAAAAAATGTAGAAGATAATACAGGCAAGGGTTTTGAGCTTTTTTTGAGTAAACAACTGCAAGTTTTTTATATATTTTGGCTCAAAACTCTTGCCTTTTTTGGGGAAATCTTTGGGTTTCATTGGAATTAAAAAGCAGGAAAACTATTCCCTATTCCCTGTTCCCTGTTCCCTGTTCCCTGTTCCCTTTTTATAACAATCCGCGATAACGAATAAAAACCAAAATAGCTGCCCAAGAACCCAAAGCAACTTTGATCGCCACCAAGATGTTAAGCAAGGGAATCATACCACCGCTAAACAATGTGCCTAACTCCCCGTGTGGTAATTCTATTCCCACCAAGCTAATAACAGCCAAGGCAACAAAAAGCAGAACCGAAACCTTTTCCCACATAGCAGCCCGCCAACGCTGATAAATAGCTTGCATCCATTCTGGGGATGAGGTAATCGCCACCAGTCCGATCGCAGTTCCCCCAGCCACACCAGCCGCAAAGCCACCACCCGGACTGAGATGCCCTCGAATCGCCAGTTCAATTCCGACTAACGCAGAAATGGTTGCGCCTAGACGGGCGAGAACAATAGAGGGTTCATCGGTAAACTGATAGACTTTGCTTTGGAGCTTTTCATTTGCTAGCAGATAATGAACACCCATGATGGCGATCGTAAATACTACCACTTCAAAGATTGTGTCATAGAGCCGATTGCGGAAAATAATACCTGTAACTGCATTAGAAACCCCACTATCTCGAACAATCGAATCAACGATCGACAGTGACAGCGATGAATCCAGAGTTGGATTAGGCATAAATAAGATTTTGACAAATAGCACTATTCCCGCTGCAATATAGACCCATTTCATCAATGTTTCTCCTCTGAATCTGGCGGATTTACAAAAGTCAAGCTAGTTGCTGATGACGAAAGTTCAGTTTCGATAATGTCATAGATGCGTTTAATCCTAATTGCCGTATGATATGGTTGTTTTTCTGCTTTGCGATCCTCTAGTTGCGATCGATCTAATCGAACACAAGTTGCATGAACTTCCTGTTGGATTAACGCCTGTTGTAAATCGTCTTTATCTTTGTACGGAACGATTTCAAGACGCATATAGCGTTTATTAAATATCTTTCGCAACTTATCCATCAATTGCCCAAAATCCATATCTTCCTCTGAGGCGATCGCCAAATCCTTAACCACACCTAGACGCATTACCAACGACGAACGCACCGCCACCGCATATAGAGTAATCGCCAGCATTGTACCCACCAAAGCTTCAGTCAAAGCCACATCTGGCGCACCCAAAACCACATATACCATTGCCGCCACTGCGCCCAAGATCCCGCGAATTACCAGAGCATGATAGGGATTGGATTCAAATACCACCATGCAAGCAGATAACGGCAACAGAGCGACGATCGGATAAATATAAATATCATTATTCATCGCTACCCTCCCCACTGGAACAGTATGCCAACACATATCCGAGTACAGTATTCCAGATTGCCAGACTGATGAGCGCCAAGAGAAGCAGAGGCCATTCGCTAGGTATCTTCAAGAGTAGCCCAACGATGATACTCATCGATCCCAAAGTATCAGCCACCGAAAGACTATGTAGCTTGAATAATACCGATCGCTTTCCCAGTAGATGAGAAGTTCCCCAAAACCAAAAAACCAGTCCTAAGCCAATGCAAAAATAACTCAAAAGGTTGATCATAATCATCAATAATTTGACACCTCATTCATTCGTTTAAGCACATGAGCTAGAAGCATTAATCCCGCATTTCCCACACTCAAAATAATTACCCCAACCACACCAATCATCCAATCATCGCGTAACACAGATATGACAAGAATCATAATCGATGTCTTAGTCGCAATACTGGCAAAAGCTAACATTTTTTGCCAAATATTATCATCTCTCAATGCTTCATAAATGGGTATAAGAAGGATTAAAATCATTGCTATTAAAACCAAATTCATCTGTTTTTCCTCCTTCGTACCCAGTGAACTTCGTACCAACCATCTTTGTGATATTTCAAAACAATTGTCTTTGGTGTAAAAGTGATTAAGAAGATATCTAAGAATATCAATGCTGGAGTCCGTTGAAGTTTGACTCGTTCCATTGTGATGTCTTCTTGGGTATGCGGACGAAGCATAATTTGAAATGCTTCCATGTACGCTTGGGGAATCGCTACGATAATTTCACGGAACACACGCAGCCAATCCCTTAATACTATCGGAGTCTTGTGAAGACCGGGCAACAGAAATGCAACAGCAATACCAATCAGGATATTTGCCAAACTGAAATTGGCAGTTAACAAAAACCAGATGGTTAATCGTAAGATCAGATTGAGATACCCAACCATGCGAATCCCTTCCAAAACAAAAAGACTAAAATCAAAGTCATGACACCAATCAGATGCTCAAATCGCTCAATTGCACGGGGCAATTTGACTACTAAGTGTTTAAAAATCAGAAGATACGCCAACCATCCAATGCCAATAGTTAACAGGGGTTTAATGATATTTTCGAGGGTATAAGCTTCGTAATACACAACATTGGCTATAACTAGCCCACCGATTAACAAGATCACAGCTGCCCAAAAACCAACTGAAGAAGGGTGAGGGGAAGGGGGAGAAAAGGGGATTTGGGCGAGGGATTTTCCTTTCACATTTGCTAAAGTTTCTTCTAGTTCCTTGGTTTTATTCCCTGTTCTTTCACGAGGTAGAAAGATGAATTTGGCAAATGAAATTGCTGTTCCCAAAGCTGCTACATTCATGACGATCGCTTGCCAAGGTAACAGATTCTTCGTAGTTAACACCTTCGCCCCAAAGCCAGATAACAAGGGAAAACCAGAGATTGAGAAGCTAGCTATCACCAAAGCGATCCAGAGTGGTGTACTAATCGGTTGATGTTGCAGTTCCTTGAAACTACGACTTGGTAATGCACCCGCAATGAAAAAGAGTGTCGATTTTACCAGTCCATGTGTCAGTGCATAAAAGCCGCCAACAACTGGGGCAGCGAGGATAAAGCCTAACTGGGAAATCGTATGAAATGCCAGCATCCGCTTGGTATCTTTTTCAAAGACGGCATAGAATACGCCCAGAAGTGCAGTTCCAACTCCGAAAACTCTGACGATCGGATCGACCTCTTCCACCATCAGCGCACAACGAACTAATGGATAGACACCCGCTTTGACCACAACTCCTGACATCAGTGCTGATACAGGTGTTTCTGATTCCGAGTGAGTCAAGGGCAACCATAACCCTGATACAAAAATTCCTCCTTTTGTCAATAGTCCCAAAAAAATTAGGGCAAGGGCTTCTGGAGGTGCGCCCCGCAAACCTGCAAAACTAAAGGAATGATGTGCCTGATAGACTAGTATCGCGCCCATCAGGTAAAAAAGTAATGCGACATTGCTAACAAAGAGATAGCGCAAGCCCACCCAGATCGATCGATCGGTCCGAGGATAAGCAATTAAGAGAAACGCAGCAATCCCTAACACCTCTAACGCCACGTATAAACTTATAAAATCCGCACAAACAAAAGCGGCATTGATGCTGCCATGTAAAATAATGGCTTGGGTATAAAAAAAAGTTTTCTTACCCATGTTCCAACAGTAGAAAATTACTGCTGCTGTCACTAGCGCATTTGTCAATATAAAGAAAGCGCTCAATTGATCGGCGATTAATATGACACCGAAATTATTCAGTAATTGCAGTTCAATCGGTGATTTTTCTGCAAATAAGAATGCGGCATATCCAGCCGAAACTAGGGCAACCCCCAATGAAAGATAGCGATCGAGTTTAGGGACTAGGTAGATGACGAACCCCAGAAAAAACGGGAGGGCAATCCAAATGATCGTAAGGGTGCTCATGGTGTATTGTTCTTCTCAATCTCGTTAGTTTCCAAGGTTGGATTATTCCGTGCTAGCTTCATTACACCAACTAGCATTAAAGCTTGAATTGACAGGCCAATTACGATCGCTGTTAAGATAACTGCTTGGGGAACTGGATCGGAATAATTACCATTTCTGACATCGGAAACAATCGGTGTAAACAAGCCAAAGCGCGATGCTATCAATATGTAATAACTAATGATTCCGGTATTCATAACATCCATAGAAACTATTTTCATAACCAGATTTTTTTTCAGAATGATGCCAAAAAATCCACATAATATGGTTGCTAATACCAGTCCTTCTAGCACGGGGATTACCTATTGGGTTAAGAATTGGTGGGAAATATCCTTTCTTAAGAATACGGTGTTCTGAGCAATTAAAGCATCAGTTAATATAACTATTAACCCAGAGTTAAATCTATGGAAATGTCTAATAAGCTGTCGTGCATTTAAATCATCTATTCCGCGTTCCCTCTTCCCTGCTCCCTTTTGCCTTCACTGAATTGAGCAATGAACTAATAGTTCTAGACAAATCTACAGCAGCCAAAGTTCTTAGCCAAGTTTACTTAATGATATTTTTGCTTTTGTTGACTAGGCCAGAAAATCGAAAGTAGGGAGGCTAAATTTATTACTAAATTAGCCTCAGTAAATTTGCTGGTATCTCTGATCCAATTCATCTGGATGGCTTCCCATAGAAAAACCCATACAGTGATAAAAAGCCCTTGAACCAAGGTAGGCTAATTCTGATAAACTTAACAAATAGGAAGGAGTTCATGGGGGTATTGACTGAATCTAATGTAATATTTGAGCTAGAACACAATTTTTTAGGGATTGGCTTAAATATCATGCCATCTAAAGTTTTCAGAAGCCAAGGTTTCTTGAGCAAGCAAAATTAGGATTGAGATTTTGGAGAATGGTAAGCATGAAAGGATTGGCTGGAAAGACGGCATTGATTACGGGAGCGAGTTCAGGAATAGGGCAAGCGATCGCGATTCGTCTGGCCGCAGAAGGTTGTAACATTGGCATCAACTATCGGAGAAATTTAGCAGAAGCAGAACACACAGAAGAAATTGCCCGACAAAAAGCTCAGGAAGCGGGCCAAGAAAATGTCCGAACTTTAATAATTCAAGGGGATGTATCCAAAGAGGAAGATGTAATTCGCATTGTTAACTCAGTAATTGAAAGATTTGGCAGTATAGATATATTAATTAATAATGCAGGAATCCAAACAGAGTTTCCTTCCCATGAGGTGCCAACAGATAAGTTCGATCAAGTGATTAGTGTAAATTTACGAGGGCCTTATCTTTGTGCGCGAGAAAGCATTAAACACTGGTTAGCAAATGAGCGATCGGGTGTAATAATCAATGTTTCCAGCGTGCATGAAATCATTCCGCGACCGATGTATGTTAGCTA
>JBAVZX010001314.1:0-2903 GCA_049589015.1 Phormidium sp.
TTCCGATCCTTTGGAAGCGATTTATGTTTTTCCCTTGCCGGATGAAGCGGCGGTGGATGATATGGAAATTAAGATTGGCGATCGCATTATTAAAGGTAACATTAAAAAACGGGAAGAAGCAAAGGAAATTTACGATCGCGCCCGCCAAGAAGGAAGAACCGCCGGATTATTAGAACAAGAAAGAGATAATATCTTTACCCAATCTCTTGCTAATATCAAACCCGGAGAAAAAATTGATGTCACGATTCGTTATACCGATAGTCTAAAATTTACAGGCGGCAACTACGAATTTGTGTTTCCAATGGTAGTCGGACCCAGATATATTCCCGGTAATCCGATCCCCTCTTCACCCCCCTTAGTAAGGGGGGATGGGGGGATCGATACTGACAGAGTTCCTGATGCTTCTCGCATTACTCCACCCGTTTTGCGTCCGGGTACTCGTTCCGGTCATGATATTAATGTTACGGTGGAAATAGATGCGGGAGTCCCAATTTCTGAGGTTAATTCAACTTCCCATCAAATCACAACTTCCCGCCAAAGCAATATTGTAAAAGTACAATTAGCTAAAGAAGATTCTATTCCCAACAAAGACTTAATTTTGCGTTATCGCATTGCTGGGAATAACACTCAAGCAACAGTTTTAACTCAAGCTGATGAAAAAGGCGGTCACTTTGCCGTTTATCTAATCCCTGCTTTGCAATATCGCAGTAATGAAATTGTGCCTAAAGATGTCGTTTTTTTGATGGATACTTCTGGTTCTCAATCAGGCGACCCTTTGGTAAAATCAAAAGAGTTAATGCGCCGCTTTATTAATGGGTTAAATCCTAACGATACTTTCACAATTATCGATTTTGCTAATACTACTAAACAATTATCACCGACACCGTTAGCGAATACTTCGGAAAATCGTAGTAAAGCAATGGCATATATTGATGCTTTAGATGCCAGAGGTGGTACAGAATTACTTAATGGGATTCGCGCTGTGCTCAATTTTCCCCCTGCGCCATCAGGAAGATTGCGAAGTGTGGTACTTTTAACTGATGGTTATATTGGCAATGAAAATGAAGTAATTGCGGAAGTTCAGCGAAGTTTAAAACCGGGAAATCGTCTTTATGGTTTTGGGGTTGGTAGTTCGGTAAATCGGTTTTTAATTAATCGTTTGGCAGAAGTGGGAAGAGGTAATTCTCAAGTGATTCGGCAAGATGAACCGACTCAAGAAGTTGCGGAAAGGTTTTTCCGGCAAATTAATAATCCGGTACTGACAAATATTCAAGTTAGTTGGCAAGGTAGCGGGGAAAGTGCTGTTATTTACCCGTTAGCTGCACCGGATTTGTTTGCTAATCAACCGTTAGTTTTGTTTGGGAAAAAGCCGGATAAAATTAATGGTAATTTGCGGATTGTTGGGGTTGCTGCTGGTGGTAAACGCTATGAAAAAACGCTGCCAGTTAATTTTAATAGTACGGGAAATTTGGCGATCGCACAACTTTGGGCACGCGCCAAAATTAAGGATTTGATGAATCAAATGTTTGGCGGCGAAACTAAATCAGGTGTGGATGCAGTGACGGAAACTGCTTTAAGTTATCGCTTGTTGTCGCAATACACTGCTTTTGTCGCCGTTAGTGAAGAAGTGCGCGTTAATCCCGATGGTACTCGTCAGCGGGTAGAAGTTCCAGTAGAATTGCCCCAAGGTGTCAGTTACGAGGGAATTTTTGGTCGAGAAGAAGGCGTTTCTCCTGGTGGTAATATGCCATTAGCTGCATCTCCTAGTCGTCGGGCAAGTGGATTCACTGGAAATGATAGTGTTACCACTCGCCTGCGAGGTGAGACAACTCTCTCAGCACCACCACCGCCGCCACCATCTCCAGTTCGGGGACTTGATGGAAATGTTGCTCAAAATACTTCGCGGATTGAGGTGATTAGTGCTGATGGATTGGATGCTAGTGCGATCGCATCCATTACACAAAAATTGCAAAATGTCAATATTCCCAACAATATTAGTGGCGAAATTGTCTTAGAATTATCGTTGCAAAATGGACGGGTGAGGCGGGTAATTTTGGATGATAAAGCTTCGACGGTGAAGGAGCAAAAAGTTGTTGATGATATTAGGCGATCGCTCTTAACTTGGCAAGCTCCCCCATCTATTAATAATACCATTCGCCTGCGTTTGCGAATTCGGAATTAGGGAATTTATAGCGATAAGAAACCCGGTAACTTCTGCGAAACCGGGTTATCTTGCTCAAAATAAAAAAAATTTTATGGAAATATTTGTAAATTTTCCTCCTCTAAAAAGCCAGTTAATCAGTATATAACATGAGTGAATCTACTGTTTTCTAATATTTCCTGCCTAGCTATTATTTCCTCGTTACCAGGCTCAGCCTGGTAATGCTGTTCTAGAGGCTCTGCCTCACTATAATCAAACGTAACACTATGGGACGCAGCCGTTATCGGGTATTAGGGAATCAACCGCACTTTCTTACCTGTACAGTGGTCAATTGGATACCCCTATTCAGTAGAGTAGAGCTAGCAGAAATTGTGCTGAATTCATTAAATTTTTTGCAACGTCAACAACGCCTAATATTGTACAGTTACGTACTGATGGAAAACCATCTTCATCTGATTGCATCGGCGGCAAGTTTATCAAAAGAAATAGGAGATTTAAAATCCTTTACAGCACGTTCTATTATTGATTTACTTAAAATAAACCAGTCCAAACATATTCTTGCCCAACTCGAATTTTATAAGCTCAAACACAAAACGGATCAGCAATATCAAGTTTGGCAAGAGGGATTTCATCCTCAAGCTATTTTCAATGAAGAAATGTTCAGACAAAAGTTGGATTATATTCACAGTAATCCGGTTCGTCGTGGTTATGTCGATGATCCTGCTCATTGGCGCTATTCTAG
>JBAVZX010001315.1:0-6680 GCA_049589015.1 Phormidium sp.
GATTACTACATAAACAGCATATTGATTAATGCTCACATAAGTCATAGTAACTTTGTTGGAGCATTTCATCAGCTATTGCCATAAATTACCGACAACCGGAGTTTGATTCAGCCAACTGACAAACTGACTGCGCTCAGGAGGTGGCAGGTCTTCTAGGGCATCCATTGCGCGACGAACAAAGCTGCTATTGCCAAAAGATTCTTTAGCAAGACGATGCAATTCTCGCAAGAGAGTAATTAAATGATGTTCTTCCCAAGGGGGAAGTTGGTTAGTGTTCAACGGATCTATTGACAGCAAGTTATTTACTGCTGCTGCTGATTCCGTCTGGGGAAAGCGCCACTGCTGAAAAACTTCAATGAGATTTTTTTCAAATAATCCCGCTTGCTTGTTACCTAAAATATCCTCAATGTCTATAGTTACTGCTTGGAGCAGCAAAATACAAGCTTGGGTAAGGGTTATTGTCCTAGCATCACCAGCACCATCAGTACCTAGTTGATCTAGGCGAATTTTGCCCCAAACACTGAATCTTTCCGGTTCTTCCAATAATACACAGGCTTTACCTCGGTTATCTGTTAGATCCCGCCAAAAGGTTTTGGCTTCTTCCTCTTGATTGGCTCTAAACACACTGATTAGGCGAAAGGTTTGCCCTTGGTAATTGAGAATCGGAATTTGCTGATCCCGTTTGGGGTGCTGAATGCTAGTGATTTCAACATCCTGCCGTTTCAAAATAAACATGACACTGGCAATTGACTCCTGTCAGAACCGGGGTGCAGCAAGTGAGAACCGTAACCTCCCAGAGACTAGCTTTAAATGCAGAATGCTGGTGTTACAGGTGCGGCTCAAGCAGCGATCGCAACTCACACACTATCCTATCTAACACTTTTCGGTGCTATAGATATAGATAGCTTCTTGCGCCTTTCCCCCTCAAAACCAGAAGTGCAAGTATCCTTGCCTCTAGTTCTCAGATCTCTAATTCTTACTTGCTTTGTGATGACAGTCTAGATGATTTTGATTTAAATACCGTAAGCATACCGTTGAGAAACAGGATTTGCCTATTCTTGTCAAAGTACCCCAGGTATCTAAATTTTGACTCAGCATTTGACTATCTGTTGCTTATTATGCCCAATAACTCTGTTTTCCCAGCTAGCATTATCGGAATTTTAGCTAGATTTTCGGTTTCGAGCAGACAAATGCCCACAAATTTTGATAGTATAAGCAAACGGATACTTCTTGGGTGCGTAACTCAGCTGGATAGAGTAGCAGCCTTCTAAGCTGCGAGTCACAGGTTCGAGTCCTGTCGCACCCGTAGTCCATTTGCTTAAAAGTCTTTAGTTGAGACTGACGAGGGGACAAAGGGACAAGGACAGAGGGGGACAAGGCGAAGTTAATTAACTCCGAAGTTTCTGCCTTTTGCCTTTCCCTGTTAATCTTCATTAAACCAAGCGGTGATCGCTAAAGCTAGTCCATCAGCGGCATCATCAGGTTTGGGAATATAATCTAAATTTAATTCCCTAGCTACGGCTTGTTGCACATCAAATTTATTTGCATTTCCCATTCCGGTTAATGCTTGTTTAACTTCTGCGGGTGTGAACTCAACAATGGGTAATTTATGTTGTGCTAATACCAGAGTTAGCACACCTCTGGCTTGGGCTACTGCGATCGTATTTCCCATCCGATAAAAAAATAATTTTTCTATAGCAACTAAATCTGGTTCTAACTGCTTAATAATCGTGTTTAAATCTTCATAAATTGTGCAGAGTCTTTCCCCGATCGGAATCTTAGCTGAAGTTTTAATTACCCCAAAATCTACTAATTTGGCGGGAATTTGGGGTGAATTTTCACAAACAATTACTCCAAATCCCACTATCGCTAATCCCGGATCTAATCCTAAAATTCTCTGCTGCATACGAAAATTTCATCCTAGACTTAAACAAATAAACAAAAATTTTATATTAGAATCACTAAAATCATGAAATACTGTAGGCCAAAGACAGTATCTTCCAGGATGTAACTACAGAAACTGTTGAACTAGGTGGCAACTTGCCCAAATTGTATAGGGGTTGACAGTTGCTTAATAGGCGACTTTTCTGGTACAAGTACCTAGACAAATCCACTGGAGAACCAAAAATATTTCCACATGAGAGTCAAAGATTGTTACCGGAAAATGCCGTTCAAAGCCCCTGGCTTTAGACTTATGGATGAAATGCACGTATTATTCTTGAGAGCAAAAACTAGTGCATAAGTTAGCTCTAATTTTTGCATGGGGAGTGTCACTATACACTCACCTAACACACATTTTCTAATTCCTTATTTCTGAATCAGTCATGTCAATCGGTTTATTCAAACAAGCACTGCTTTTTCTGTCTAATGAATCCTGCAGTCGCACACCGGAGCGGTTTAACAGGCGGTTTAACAGGTGGTTTAAATGGTTGGCTCCTGGTTTGTTGGTAAAGCGCTGGTTGTTAATTAGTGCTGGTGGTGTTTTGCTGACAACTTTGGGTGTGGCGATTTGGGTAAAGCTGACTCCTATCAACCGCTTGATTCAGCTAGTTAATGACATTTTAGAGAAAATTACCACGGTTGTTCCCAATTATATTAGTGGGCCATTAGTGATTGGTGGCGGTTTGTTGTTGATTTTTTGGGGACATACCCGGAGTTTGAATTCAATTACGGAAGTCTTGAAGCCAAGTGGAAATGAAGAGCTAATTGATGTGTTGCTTACCCACCGGAAATTGAATCGTGGGCCAAAAATTGTGGCGATTGGCGGTGGTACAGGACTTTCGACTTTGTTGCGGGGTTTAAAGGCTTACAGTGCTAATATTACTGCCATTGTTACTGTAGCTGATGATGGTGGTTCTTCTGGTCGATTACGGCGCGAAATTGGTGTTTTACCTCCAGGAGATATTCGCAACTGTTTAACTGCTTTGGCGGATGAGGAAAAGTTGTTAACGGAACTGTTTCGCTATCGTTTCAGCGCTGGGGATGGTTTGGTAGGACATAGTTTTGGGAATTTGTTCCTGACGGCGATGAGTGAGATTACTGGAGATTTGGAACGTGCGATCGCTGCAAGTTCTAAAGTATTAGCAGTAAGAGGTCGAGTTTTACCTGCTACGCTCAGTGATGTTCGTCTGTGGGCTGAATTGGAAGATGGACGGCGTGTGGAGGGCGAGTCTCATATTACGGAAGCAATGGGTAAAATAGTCAAAATTGGTTGTATTCCTGCTCATCCTCCGGCTTTACCGAAGGCTGTTCAGGCGATCAAAGAAGCTGATTATATTATTATTGGCCCCGGCAGTTTGTATACCAGCATTATTCCTAATTTATTAGTACCAGAAATTGCGGAAGCGATCGCGCAACGGAAAATTCCCCGCATTTATGTTTGTAACATGATGACTCAACCAGGAGAAACTGAAGGATATACTGTTTCTGAGCATATTAAAGCGATCGATAAAGCTTGTGGTAAACAACTATTTGATGCTGTATTAGTCCAGCGTAAAGTTCCTTCGGCAAAAGCTTTGATCCGCTATGCACAAGAAGATTCTCACCCGGTTTACTTAGATCGAGAAGCTATCAATTTGTTAGGTCGGCGAATTGTTTTATCGAACATTATGTATGAAGATGAAAACACTGGTTTAATTCGCCATGATTCAGCACGACTAGCTAGGGTTTTACTCCGTTGGTACAGCCGCGCTCAATCAGAATCAATTATGGGATTCTATAAGTTATGATGTTTAAATTCCCAGAAATTCCCCTGGCAAATACGGAAGAAACTCGTCAGCTAGGAATTAAGTTGGGGTGCAATCTTACTGCTGGTACGGTAATTTTATTGTCAGGTGATTTAGGTGCTGGCAAAACTACTTTAGTGCAAGGCATTGGTGCAGGTTTAGGAATTAATGATCCCATAGTTAGTCCTACTTTTACTTTAATTAATGAGTATCCAGAAGGACGTTTACCTCTGTATCATTTTGATTTATATCGGTTGTCACCTCCAGAAGTAGAAGCATTAGGTTTAGAATCATACTGGGAAGGTGAGGAGTTCTCGTTGGGGATTGTGGCAATTGAATGGGCGGAAAAATTGACTTATCTGCCGCCCAATTATCTGCAAATTCAATTGATTTATACACCCAACGATCGGCGATTGGCTAAACTGATTACTATGGGAGATGTCACGTTGGATTTGAGCTAACTAAGCCGCAAAATTTAAGGCTTTTCCTCTGATTTCTGTTAATAATTTCCCTTTTTCATAAACCATTTTACCCCCAACAATAGTTATAACTGGCCATCCAGTTAAATTCCAACCTTCAAAGGGACTCCAACCGCATTTTGTTTGTAATTCTTCGCGCCGAACTGGGCGATAATTATCTAAATCTACCAAGACTAAATCGGCATCGTAACCAGAAGCGATCGCACCTTTATTCGGAATATTATAAGCTTGAGCAACAGCCGTAGACATCCAGTTAGCAACTTGGGCAATTGTACATTTTCCTTGCATCGCTTGAGTTAACATTACTGGCAAAGAAGTTTCTACCCCAGGCATCCCAGATGGCGTATTTGGGTAGCCTTTGGCTTTTTCTTCTAAAGTGTGGGGTGCGTGATCTGTAGCGATAAAATCAATCACACCATCCCGTAATGCTTGCCAGAGGATTTCGTTGTCTTTTGGCGATCGCAAAGGTGGATTCATCTGCGCCAAAGTGCCAATTTTCTGATAAGCTTCTGTATTCAGGACTAAATGTTGCGGCGTGACTTCAGCTGTTACCCAACTCGGTTTATCCTGGCGCAACAATTCCGCTTCTTCCCCAGTGGAAAGATGTAAAATATGTAAACGTCTTTCGTACTTTTTAGAAAGTTTTAAAGCCAGTTGAGTTGCTAACAACGCCGCTTGGTTATCTTGAATTTGAGAATGGATAGCCGGATCGGTTATACCAGCAAACTCTTGTTTTCTTTGGTTAATTCTCGCTTGATCTTCGGCATGAACCGCAATTAACCTTTTTCCCTTAGCAAAAATAGCTTCTAAAGCTGTTTCTTCATCTACCAATAACTGACCGTGCATTGACCCCATAAAAATTTTAATCCCTGGAGTCGGGTTAGCGGTCAACAAATCTGGTAAATTCTCTGCTGTCGCCCCAATAAAAAAGCCATAATTAACTAAGCACTTCTCGGCAGCGCGTTGTAGTTTATCATCTAAAGTTGCCTGAGTCGTGGTTAAAGGGCGAGTATTGGGCATTTCCAGAAACGACGTTACTCCACCTTTAGCACAGGCGCAGCTAGCCGTAAATAAATCCTCTTTGTATTCTAGTCCTGGTTCGCGGAAGTGTACTTGCGGGTCAATTACCCCTGGCAACAAAGTCAAACCAGCCGCGTCGATGATCTTAACGGCAGTTTCATCTATATTGGTGCTAAGATCCGATGCAACCTGGACAATTTGCCCATCTGAGATTTTGACATCTCCCAGCAGCAACTCTCCAGTAGGTAACAGTATTCTAGCTTGTCGAATTAATAGGTTAGTAACAGAGGACATGGCAATAATTAAATTAAAGTAGATGTAGAAGGTAAAACTTTTTAGAGAATTATACTCTGAAAGTATATCTGACTAGAGCTCAATAGAGCTAAAACTCTTCTTCCTGTTCGCTTAATTGATTTAAATCTCTATGACTGAAGTTCAGAATCAAAATCCTGAAAAAAATCTCCAACAAAAATATGATAATGCCTGGTTAGAGGTATTAAAGACCATTTTACTAAGTGGTGTTTTAGCTTTGGGGATTCGTACTTTTGTTGCTGAAGCCCGCTATATTCCTTCGGGCTCGATGTTAGAAACTTTACAAATCAACGATCGCTTAATTGTTGATAAGCTAAGTTACAAATTTACCTCTCCTAAGCGTGGCGATATTATTGTTTTCAACCCTACTAAAGCCTTAGAAAAGCAAAATTTTCATGATGCGTTTATTAAACGAGTAGTTGGTCTACCAGGGGAAAAAGTAGAACTCAAAAATGGTAAGGTATACATAAACGGTAAAGCTTTACAAGAAAAATACATAAATGGGCAGCAAACCGGAATAGATGTCTGTCCTTCAGCACAAGAAGGAGAAACACCCTATTTGTCAAAACCAGTAGTTGTGCCTCCTAATTCTTATTTAGTTTTGGGTGATAATCGCAAGAACAGTTATGATGGTCGTTGCTGGGGTTTAGTTCCAAGCGATCGCATAATTGGTAAAGCTTCAGTACGTTTTTGGCCGATAAATAGTATGGGATCGATCGATCGGGAACCTATCTACCCAACGGCTAACTAAGGCAGGGGGGCAGAGGGGAATTTTTACTTCTGCCTTCTGCTTTCTGCCTTCCAAATTAACACCAAGTTTGTACAATTTTTCCGGTTAATTCTTTACCTAACCAAGGGGTATTCGTAGCTAGGGAAGAAAGATTGTTACTATTTACTTGCCAGGTTTCTTGGGGTGAAAAAAGAGTTAATTCGGCAGGGGAACCTGGGTTAATTGTTGGGGGAATTTGTTGTAAACATTCAGCTGGGCGAGTGCTCAAAAGTCGCCAGAGTTCTACAGGGGAAATTTCGCCTGTTGTGACTAAGTTTTGCCAGAGTAAGGGTAAAGCTAATTCTAAACCAATTGCACCGGGAGGGGCTTCCGAAAAAGCGACGGTTTTCTCTTCATAAGTGTAGGGAGTATGAT
>JBAVZX010001316.1:0-11900 GCA_049589015.1 Phormidium sp.
GAGTTGGAAAGGCTATTGAACTGAAAATTCATAGCTTTTCAGCTATTCTGAGTTTGGCTGAACGCGATCGCAAATTTTTCTCTATCTCTTCTGCTTGGGGTATAACTGGTTTTTTGGTAATTACTTGCAAAATCGGTGATTCTTTGAAAGAATGTTTGACTATTCTATCTTCTAAACTGTGAAAGCTAATAATTCCAATTCTCCCACCTGGTTTTAACCAATTGGGTGCGGTTTTCAGGAAAGTTTCTAAAGATGCTAATTCTTGATTAACGACTATTCGCAATGCTTGAAATACGCGAGTTGCTGGGTGAATTCTGCCATAACGGTAGGAACGGGGAACGCTATGAAATATTTCATTTGCTAATTCAGTTGTGCTTGTAAATGGTCGCTTTTCGATGATTTGTTTAGCAATTCTACGGGATAATCTTTCTTCGCCATATTTATAAAATATATCTGCTAATTCCTGTTCTTTCCATTCATTAATAATCTCGGCAGCGGTTAAGTTTTCTCTTTGATCCATTCGCATATCTAATTCCGCTTCTTGGCGGAAACTAAAACCTCTGGAACCTGTATCTAAATGAAAGGAACTAACTCCTAAGTCGGCGATTATGCCATCAAACTCTAAATTTTGTGGTTGATATTTCGCAAAGTTACCATGCCAAAAGGTGAGGCGATCGGTAAATTCGGCTAAATTATTTTTAGTGGCGATGATGGCATCTGCATCGCGATCGATCGCAATTACCTTTGTATCTGATCCAGTTTGTAAAATTAACCGAGTATGTCCACCACCGCCTACGGTGGCATCAAGATAAATTCCTCCGGGACGAATTGCTAAACCGGAGATTAATTCTGCTGCTAAAACTGAGATATGGACAAAGTTAGGTTTTGTTTCCTGATTGCTGGCGTTGGGGTCGATCGCATCCATTGGTAGAAGCTAATAATCATAAATAGATTTTAAACGATTTTCTTGATTTTAGAGTCGTCAGAGATTGTATAAAGTATCAACATAAAATTAAATATATATATACTTTAATTTAGGATATTTACATTACTTTAAAAAAAATCCTGGACATCACAGAATTAGTGAGAATAACATAGTAAATAAATAGCCAAATCTACGTAAGTAAATTTTGGTTAGGAGCTATTTAAAAGTGGTGCTTTTTGATTGGGAAGGAAGCAAGATTTTCTTGTTTTCAAGAGAAATTTTACTGTGTTTAACAAGGAGAAATTCATGAATTTAAAGAGATTAATCGCTGGAGTAGCGATCGCTGGATTAACAGCACTTACTGCTACTCCCACAGTTCCTTCATTTGCTGGGGAAAGGGTATCTAATCAAGTAGAAACACAGCAATATGCTCAGCGAGATCGAGATAATTGGGATAGGAATAGAAGATGGGATAACAGGGACGATCGGTGGCGCGATCGCAATCGTCGTATCTGCTACTATGAACGTCGTGGTAGACGTACTTTCTATTGCTGCCGTGAAAGATTCTGGAACGGACGCTCTTATCAAGTACGGACTTCCTGCCAACCAGTAAGAAGATAAATTATTGGTAGTTAAAATTTAGAAAAAACCGGGTTTTATTTGCCTGTAAAAACTCGGTTTTTTCGGTGGCAAATTTTAAGTTATTCTAATGATAAATTATTGTGGAGATTTTGATTCGATTTTAGATTTTCAATTATCTCAGTTAATTAACGCTTTTTTTTGAACCACCTTAGCTTAGCGATTCGCGATCGCAAATTAGACACAAAGAACCCGAAAAAAGAAGAAGCGGTAGAGCGATACCCAAGCCAAGTCAACTGTTACCATAAAATTTTCTATGCCTCTCCTAGCTCAAAGGTCGATTCTAAGCCAATATAATTAAGGCAACGAAACAAAATTTAAAATTGCTGTTCTATGGCAAGAATCGAAACGAGAACAGAACCAATGGTTCTGAACATGGGCCCGCACCATCCCTCGATGCACGGGGTATTGCGGTTAATTGTTACCTTAGATGGGGAAGATGTAGTTGATTGTGAACCCGTAATTGGCTACTTGCATCGCGGCATGGAAAAAATTGCCGAGAACCGCACCAATATTATGTATGTTCCTTATGTTAGTCGCTGGGACTACGCAGAGGGAATGTTCAACGAAGCTGTCACCGTGAATGCGCCAGAAAAGTTGGCGGGAATTGAAGTTCCCAAACGCGCCAGCTATATTCGGGTGATTATGCTGGAATTGAACCGGATTGCGAACCATTTATTATGGCTTGGGCCATTTTTGGCTGACGTTGGCGCACAAACTCCGTTTTTCTACATTTTCCGCGAACGGGAATACATTTATGACCTGTGGGAAGCGGCAACAGGTTATCGGATGGTGAATAACAACTACTTCCGCATTGGCGGAGTAGCCGTAGATTTGCCTTACGGTTGGGTAGATAAGTGTTACGATTTCTGCGACTACTTCATGCCTGTAATTGACGAATACGAACGCTTAATTACTGATAACCCGATTTTCCGGCGACGGACTGAAGGTGTGGGTACTATCACCCGCGAAGCGGCAATTAACTGGGGTCTTTCTGGCCCAACGTTACGCGGTTCTGGAGTAAAGTGGGATTTGCGGAAGGTCGATCACTACGAATGTTACGATGACTTCGATTGGGAAGTGCATTGGGAAACAAGTGGTGATTGTCTCGCCCGTTATCATGTGCGGATTCGGGAAATGCGGGAGTCGGTGAAGATTCTTCGCCAAGCTTTACAGGGACTTCCGGGCGGCCCTTATGAGAATTTGGAAGCGAAGCGGTTAGCTGCGGGGCCAAAATCTGAGTGGCATGGTTTTGATTACCAATACATCGCCAAAAAAGTTGCCCCAACTTTTAAAATCCCTAAAGGTGAGTACTACGCCCGTGTGGAAAGTGGCAAAGGGGAATTAGGAATTTATCTGATTGGGGATGATAATGTTTTCCCTTGGCGGTGGAAGATTCGGGCTGCGGATTTTGTGAATCTGCAAATTCTGCCTCACCTGTTGAAGGGTGTGAAGGTTGCTGATATTGTGGCAATTTTGGGCAGTATCGACGTTATCATGGGGTCGGTAGACCGTTAGAGAAGGCAGAAGGCAGAAGGCAGAAGGCAGAAGGAAAAAAGACATATATAAGGCTTTTTCATTTGTTGTTCTGTATAGTTATTTCTGCTACGCTGCACCAAGAACTTTTGAGTTTGTAGGGGCGGGTTTTTCCATTAATCTAAAAACACCAACAGAATATATGGATAAACCCGCCTTTACGACTTGAAATTATGTAAGGGCGGGTTTTGTTTTAATTCTTCGGCTACGATTAGAGAATTGTTTGCTAAACCCGCCCCTACAACTCAAAATTCAAAACTCATTATTGTTATGGATGATTCTAACTTAGGTTTGCGGGAGGCGATCGCAAATCAAATCACTTCCCATCCCCAAAAACGGATTACTTTTGCCGAATACATGAATTTGGCACTTTATCACCCAGAACAGGGTTACTACGCAACAAATCAAGTTAACATTGGGCCGCAAGGTGATTTTTTTACTTCTCCTCATTTGGGCGCAGATTTTGGTGAGTTGTTGGCTAGGCAATTTTGCCAAATGTGGGAAGTTATGAGTTGTCCGGTACCTTTTATTTTAGTGGAAATGGGTGCAGGACAGGGAATTTTAGCTGGCGATATTCTGGGTTATTTACACAAGCATCATTTCCAGTTTTTCTCCGCATTAGACTACATTATTGTCGAAAAGTCCTCTGCCTTAAGGCTGGAACAACAACAACGGTTGTCAAATTTCCCGCTGCGTTGGTGTGAGTGGGAGGAAATACCCGGTAATTCACTGGTTGGATGTTGCTTTTCCAATGAACTGATCGATGCTTTTCCGGTGCGTCAGGTAATTTGGGAAAAAGGGATATTAAAGGAAGTTTATGTAAGTTTGGAAAAGTCAGGGGAATTTGTGGAAGTGGTGGGGGAAACTTCGACAAATCGGTTGGTTGAATATTTTGATTTGCTGGGAATTGATTTTGCTGAAAATGCTTATCCAGAGGGCTATCGTACTGAGGTAAATTTGCTGGCTTTGGATTGGTTAAGCATGATTGCCAAAAAAATTCACCGGGGTTATTTGTTAACTATTGATTATGGTTATCCTGCCCACCGTTATTATAGTTTAGGGCGGAGTCAGGGAACTTTGCAATGCTATTATCGCCACAGTTATCATAATGATCCATATATCAATATAGGACGACAAGATATTACTGCTCATGTGGATTTTACGGCTTTGGAAAAATGGGGCGAGTTGTGCGGTTTACGGCGGTTGGGTTTTACGCAGCAAGGGTTGTTTTTGATGGCTTTGGGGTTGGGCGATCGCATTGCTGCTATTTCTGATAGTAACGCCGCCAATTTTCAGGATATTCAAAAGGTTTTACAACGTCGCGATGCCCTACATCAAATGATTAACCCAATTGGCTTGGGCGGTTTTGGTGTTTTACTGCAATGTCGGGGTTTAACGGAGGAGGAAATAGCTCAACCTTTGCAGGGTTTTACTGTACCGAAAAGGGAGTTTTTGGGGAACCGCAGAGGCGCAGAGGACGCAGAGTGAGTTTTTTAGAGTTAGTTTAAGTGTCGGTTTCTAAGATGGTGAGGACGTATTCGGCTTGGTTGACTGAATGGTTGATGGATAGGTCGAAAATTATGCCACTTTTTTCGGCAATAATATCTATTACATTAGGTAATTTGCCTTCTTTGTTAAAGGCAATAATTTGGTAAATTTGCTCTCCTACTGTTACTGAAGTACCTAATTTTAGGCGATTTTGAATCACCCCACCAAGGGGCGCATAGTATTTTTTGAGTTGGCTTTTTCGCGTGTAATTTATTTTATAATTTGCTGTTTCTGGCAGGGGAAATCCAGGGATCGATAAGATACCTTTTTGGGCTAAGTAGTTTTTAATTCCTCGCACTCCTTTGACAACTGATTCGGGATTCATTTGCATCCCTGAACCTAATTCTAATGTCCACGATTCTAAATCAAATTGGATCGGTTTTCCTTGCTGCGCTAGGGCATCTTCCAAGGCTAGCCAAGGCTTTAAGAAGGCTTCGTCAAAGGCATCTCCGTCATATTCGTTGAGTAAAATCTCATAGTCTAAAAGAAAGGCTTTGGCGCTTTCTTCTCTACCTTTGAAACCGTAAATGTAATCTATACCCTGATTGCTAGAACTGTGGATATCAATAACATAATTGGCATCTAAGCATAGAGATTGTAATTGATATCGATATAACTCGCTTAAAGGTGCTCCACTGGGAGAGTTAATCTTGTCCGCTAGTTTTTCAAAGCTTTGTTTAATTCGCTGAAGATAATTTTGTCTAACAGTATCAAAGTGAACATTTAGTTGTGTTTTAACAAATATTTCCAAATCTTTACATTCTTTCTCATAGTCCCAAAATATGCGATTCCAATCTTTACCATCATAAATGTTAAATCTTCCAGTAGAAAAGAAGTGCGTCCGTTGGTTTGTGCTAAAAGGATTACATAGGGGAATAAGCCAAATTTCACCAGTAATATTTGTTTGATTGATACTACTCAAAAACTCAATTAACTGATGAATAACGGCATTACCAACAATTTCAGCACCATGTAAATTGGCTTGAATATAAGCTTTTTTACCGGGGGTGGAACCGATAAATTTGTATATTTGGAGGGAAAACAGATCGCCAGAGGCGAGTTGTACGAGAGGAAGATGAGAAATTGTCGGAATCATATATAACTCCTAATTTAAACCTAATGGCGGTAAGATTACTTCCTCTGAGATTAGCACCGTCAGAGCAAATATTAGGTAGTGGGTGAGCAACTTTAGCTGAGATATTTCCCAAATAATTAAGCAATAGCTATTTGCAAATAATTCACTACTTAACTAATGCCAGTTACTATTGAAGACAGGGAATATGCAAGAACAAAAACGCATTGGAATTTTAACTAGTGGTGGCGACTGTGCTGGCTTAAATGCAGCAATTAGAGCCGTAGTATGTCGTGCTGTGGGTTCTTATGGCTGGAAGGTTTTAGGGATTCGTCAAGCGACAATGGGATTAATGAATTCTCCGCCTGACTTTATGCCGTTAGACATCGAGAAAGTTGATGATTTGTTAACTATTGGCGGGACGTTTTTAGGAACAACAAACACCGGAGATCCCTTTGCATTTCCGATGCCTGATGGTACAACACGCGATCGCTCAGCCGAAATTAGCGCTGGTTATCATCAATTAGGGTTAGATGCCTTAATATTAATTGGTGGCGATGGTAGCATGGACATTGTGCGAAAAATCGCTCAACAAGGAGGGATGAATTTAGTAGCTATTCCCAAAACTATTGACAACGATGTTGGGAGTACAGAACGTTCAATTGGGTTTGATACAGCTGTTAATATCGCCACAGAATCATTAGATCGCTTGCATTTTACAGCTGCTAGTCACAACCGAGTCATGATTTTAGAAGTCATGGGACGAGACGCTGGACATATTGCCATTAGTGCTGGAATTGCTGGTGGTGCTCATATAATTCTGATCCCAGAAATCCCTTACAATCTGGAGAGTATTTGCGCGAAAATCCGGGAACGTCAAGAGTCAGGACAAAACTATTCTTTGGTAATTGTTTCGGAAGCTGTGAAGACAGAAGATGGCGAAACAATTAAGAATATAAATCGCTTAGGACAAACCAGATTTGGTGGTATTGGTCAATATTTGGCTGATAAAATTTGCGCTTGTAGTGGTGCAGAAACTAGAGTAACTGTATTAGGACATATCCAACGTGGGGGCACTCCTTCACCATTGGATAGATTAACTGGTTCTGTATTTGGAGTAGCAGCAGTTGATTTAATTGCTGAAGGTAAATATGATTGCATGGTCAGTTGGCAAAATCGCCAAGTAGTGAGCGTGCCAATTCCTGAAGCGATCGGTAAATATAGTACAGTAGATCCTGATGGAATGCTAGTTAACACCGCTAGAGGTTTAGGCATTTGTTTGGGAAATTAACAACAAATTAGTACTGGGTAAAATGAGTAGTGAATAGTATGTTATAGGAATAGGTTTGGCATTACCTATTGCCTTTGAGGAATTGGTTTTCAACACAAATGCTCATCCATTTATGCTGTAGGATGAGCATTTGTTAATATCTTTTTTTATCTTTTTATCTATCTGAGGACGCAAAGAAAGAAAAAAGAAAAGATATTATTCACCACTGCAAAAACGCTGCTTCAATCCCTTGCTCCCGGCGAATTTTCCCATCTTTCTCAAACCAAGCAATTATTTGTTGAGTTGTTAAATCTTCAATCGCCACGCCATATTCTTTGGCAATATGCTGCAATAATTTTAAAGATGAAATAGTTAATCTAGTTAAAAACTTTTCATGATTAGCCAGCAAAGCTGCATCAACCATTGCTGACTCTTCTAAAGTTAAAAATTGTGCTCCTGGTTGTCCTTGTGGATTCATAATTAAAAACTTAACTTCGAGATTTTTTCGTAATCATATAACCGCAGCGATGTTGACCATTAATTAACCAGTGGGTACGCTCAACAGTGCAATCTGGTAAAATCGTCTCAAACATTTCTAATTCGTGAGAACAAACACTGGGGAAAGTTTCCGCCACATCAGAAATCGCACAATTATGCTCGGTAAACATGAATTGAGAACTATTCCCATTTTGAGCAGTTTCCGATTCAATGGCATACCATTCTGCCATGTAACCTTCAGCGCGACGGAGGTCAACTAACTTAGCAACACGCTCTCCTAGTTTACCGCTACCGATGCGATCTCGATATTCCAGCGCCTTTTGTTGCCACTGTTTCTGTAAAATATTATTAACCTGCTCTTTTCCTAGAGTTTGGGCGATGGTATCCAACAGCGATACAGCGAATTTACCATGATTGTTGGGAAAGCGATCGCGCCCCTTCCGACTCAAACGGTAAGCGTGTTGCGGTCGCCCCATCCCCGCCTGCACCAACTCATACTCAATAAGTTCTTCCGCTTCTAAATCTTTGAGATGACGGCGAACCGCTTGGGGACTGATATCCAACATCTGGGCCAATTCCAGCGCCGTTGCCTGACCTCGCTGCAATAGATGTTCTAGGATATCTTGCTTAGTTGTAGTTTGCTCTGTGGTCGTCATCTTCTTCCCAGGACTCCATGCAGAAAATGTTACTTTGACAACTTACTAGTTGTTAATGTAGCTTAAAATAGACTTATAAAACAAACTAGTTGTTTTAGTCATACTAAATCCTAACCTGTCTAGCCCCAGATTGCTAGAGGGACTGGAAGCACCGGGAAGCAAAACCGGAACGTAGGACAGGCATCCTGCCTGTCAGCCCAAAGGCAACCACCCGTCTTCCATCAAAGAGTAGAACACCAGAGAACAAGAGAGAACCGATAAAATGAGCGCCACCGTCAAAACTTTAGTAAATCAGCCTTATAAATACGGCTTTGTCACCGACATCGAAGCAGACACCATCCCCAAAGGACTAAGCGAGGATGTAGTTCGCATCATCTCCGCCAAAAAGAACGAACCAGAATTCATGCTGGAATTTCGCCTCAAGGCGTATCGGCAATGGCTAAAGATGACAGAACCAACATGGCCCCACGTTGAATACCCACCAATCAATTACCAAGATATTATCTACTACTCCGCACCCAAGCAAAAGAAAAAGCTCAACAGCATCGAAGAAGTAGACCCCACCCTATTAGAAACCTTCGAGAAATTGGGAATTCCCCTTTCCGAACAAAAGCGGCTTTCCAATGTTGCGGTCGATGCTATCTTTGATAGCGTTTCTGTCGCCACTACCTTTAGAGAGAAATTGGCGAAAGAAGGCGTAATTTTTTGCTCAATTTCCGAAGCCTTGCAAGACTATCCCGAATTAGTCCAGAAATATTTGGGAAGCGTTGTTCCGGTAGCTGATAACTTCTATGCTGCACTTAACTCAGCAGTTTTCAGCGATGGTTCCTTCGTTTATATTCCCAAAAACACTATATGTCCAATGGAATTGTCCACCTACTTCCGCATCAATACCGGAGATTCGGGACAATTTGAACGGACATTAATTGTTGCCGAAGAAGGCAGTCAAGTCAGCTATTTAGAAGGCTGCACTGCGCCGATGTTTGATACTAATCAATTACACGCCGCAGTTGTGGAATTAGTAGCTTTGGATAATGCCGAAATCAAATATTCCACAGTACAAAATTGGTACGCTGGAGACGAAAACGGCAAAGGCGGAATTTACAACTTTGTCACCAAGCGCGGACTTTGCCAAGGTGTGAATTCTAAGATTTCTTGGACTCAAGTAGAAACTGGTTCGGCTATTACTTGGAAGTATCCCAGCTGTGTGTTAATTGGCGATAATTCCGTTGGCGAATTCTACTCGGTGGCGCTGACAAATAATAAGCAGCAAGCTGACACGGGAACCAAGATGATACATATTGGCAAGAATACTAGCAGCACGATTATTTCTAAGGGTATTTCTGCTGGGAATTCTAAGAATAGTTATCGCGGTTTGGTGAAAATTGGCCCGAAGGCTGAAGGTGCGAGAAATTATTCTCAATGTGATTCAATGTTAATTGGGGATAATGCTCAAGCGAATACTTTCCCTTATATTCAAGTTCAGAATAATAAAGGAAAGTTGGAGCATGAGGCTTCGGTTTCTAAGATTGGTGATGAACAGTTGTTCTATTTCGCGCAACGGGGAATTTCGGAGGAGGATGCAATTTCGATGATGATTAATGGTTTTTGTAAGGATGTTTTTAATCAGTTGCCGATGGAATTCGCTGTGGAAGCTAATCGTTTATTAAGTCTCAAGTTGGAAGGTTCAGTTGGTTAATTTTGCACCGCAGATGAATGCAGATATCTCTTTATCATTACAGTAAAGTTGAATCTACATCTGTGTTCATCTGTGTTTATCTGTGGATATCTGTGGTTAAAAAATCTTTCTTATTTGAACCGCAGAGACGCAGAGGGAAGAAGGAGAGTTTCTTTGGGTTTTTCTGTGGGTTACAAAGATTTTTTTTTGAACCGCGAAGACGCGAAGAGCGCGAAGAAAGAAGAAAGAGAAGAGGAGAGAGTAGGAAGATGATTGTTGAGAATAGTCCGGTGATTTTGTCGGTTCGCGATTTAAGGGCGAATGTTGATGGAACTGAAATTCTTAAGGGTTTGAATTTGGAGATGAGGGCGGGAGAAATTCACGCTATCATGGGGCCAAATGGTTCGGGTAAGAGCACTTTTTCTAAGGTTTTGGCTGGGCACCCTGCTTATGAGGTGACTGGCGGTGAGGTGATTTTTCAAGGGCAGAATCTCTTGGAGTTGGAACCGGAGGAAAGGTCTAGAAGTGGGGTGTTTTTGGCTTTTCAATATCCTTTGGAAATTCCAGGGGTGAGTAATTTGGATTTCTTGCGAGTGGCTTATAATTCGCATCAGAAGGGTAAGGGTTTGGAAGAGTTGGATGCTTTTGATTTCCAAGATTTGGTGGAACAAAAGTTGGATGTGGTGAAGATGAATGCGAGTTTTTTAAGTCGCAGTGTGAATGAAGGTTTTTCGGGTGGGGAAAAGAAGCGGAATGAGATTCTGCAAATGGCGTTGTTGGAACCGAAGTTGGCAATTTTAGATGAGACTGATTCGGGGTTGGATATCGACGCTTTGAAGATTGTGGCAAATGGAGTTAATCAATTGGCAAATGCGGAAAATGCCATGTTGGTGATTACTCACTATCAAAGATTGTTGGATTACATTATTCCTGATTATGTTCATGTGATGGAAGCTGGCAGAATTGTCACTACCGGAACTAAGGATTTGGCGCTGGAATTGGAAGCTCGCGGTTATGATTGGGTAACGGAAGAAAAGGCAACTGAGGTGGTAGGATGATTACACAAGTTGCTAATAGAGAAAGTTTTCTGCCAGAGTTGGTAAGTCAGTGCCGCAAGCAAGGAAAAGGTAAGCGGGAAAGTTGCGCTTATGGGTTGAAAGATTTGCGCGATACTGCTGCTGAATATGTGCTTGGTTCTAAGTTTCCTACTACTAGAGATGAGGAATGGCGGTTTACTGATATCTCGCCGCTTTTAGAAATTCCTTTGCAAGTTCCTGAGTTAACTCATGAACCAAATTTGGCTTTGTCTTCTTTAACTTTGCCTGTAAGTTCTAAGGATGCTTTGCCGTTGCGAGTGGTGTTTGTTAATGGTTACTATGCACCTCAGTTGTCAACGATGGAAGCATCGCTGTTGCCAACTTTAGCAATGGAGTTTTTCGCCGGAAATTTATCTGATGCGCCGGGAAATTATCACGCCCGTATCCGCGAATTACTCAACCAAGAACAACAATATAATGATGTGTTTACCGCCCTAAATATGGCAGGGTTGGCGGATGCAGCAGTGGTGTATGTGCCAAAAAATCAGCAGATTGAAACTCCGATTCATCTGTTATATATTACGATGCCAGGTGAAACCCCAATTTTGGCACAACCCCACTGTTTAGTAATTGCTGAAACTGGAAGTAGCGTTAGCATTATTGAAGATTTTGCAGTTATCGGTAATGTCGCTACTTTCACCAATGCGGTAACACAAATTTGGGTTGGAGAAAACGCTTCGGTTAATCATATTCGCTTGCAAAGAGAAGGTAGGGAAGCGATTCATGTGGGGAGAAGTGCGATCGCGCAATCCCGCGACAGTCGCTATACTTGTAATGCGATTAATGTAGGTGGGAAAATCTCCCGTCATAACCTCGAAGTTTTCCAAACTGGCGAACAAACCGAAACCACCGTCAACGGTTTAACAATGATTTCTGGCGAACAACTTTCCGACACCCACAGCGCCATCAATCTTAGCAAACCTCACGGTACAACTAATCAATTACATAAATGTATTGTTGCTGATAAAGCACACGCCGTAT
>JBAVZX010001317.1:0-9570 GCA_049589015.1 Phormidium sp.
GATGATGGTGGTACTGGTGGCGATACCATGACTGGCGGTACTGGTGGCGATACCATGACTGGTGGTACTGGTGGCGATACCATGACTGGTGGTACTGGTGGCGACACTATGACTGGTGGTGGTGATACCTTGACTGGTGGTGTTAAGCAGTTTGGTCAGGATGTGATCTATGATTTCAATGCTGATGAAGATGTCATCCAAATTGCTGGTTTTGGTTATGGCAATGCTGAGGAATTGTTCAGTAGTGTGACTAAGACTGGTACAACTTTGAGTGGTAGTTACTACACAACTTTGGCGATTAGTCAAGAGTTTCAGTTGACTATCTTTAGTAGTTCTTCGCTGTCGGTGAAAAACTTTACGGTTGGTTTGGGTAGCTTACCTTCTTCTTTTGGTGGTTCTAGTTTGCAGGAACTAACTAAGGTTGTGGGGATTAGTTCTGGACTGAAGGTGAAGATTGATAACCGTTTGAGTTCAGCGGGTTTCAAAGTTAAAAGCAAGTCTTAAGGATTGAGTTCGAGTTAGCGATCGGTTAATCGCTACTAACTGAGCTTTATGAAATAGCGATCGCATTTCTAGTGTAGTCAAGTGCGATCGCTATTCTTTTGGTATTTCAGTTTTGAGAACAATTCTTTATCATGTTAAAAAGGCATCATAACTAAAACTAAAATTATCCATGCTTGCTGATATTAAAGAAATAGCCACTAAATTAGCACCTCGTCTGATTGAAATTCGTCGTCATATCCACTCTCACCCAGAATTAAGTGGTCAGGAGTATCAAACTTCTGCTTATGTTGCTGGTGTGTTGTCTTCCTACGGAATTCATGCTCAACAGGGTGTGGGTAAAACTGGAGTCACCGGAGATCTTCGGGGTAATGGTGAGAGCGATCGTATTTTAGCAATTCGCACCGATTTGGATGCTTTGCCAATTCAAGAACGCACTGGTTTAGACTATACTTCCGGGGAAGCGGGAGTGATGCACGCTTGCGGTCATGATGTGCATACAACTGTGGGTTTAGGTACGGCAATGGTTTTGGCGCAGTTGGGAGAAAAGTTTACCGGAAATGTGCGTTTTTTGTTTCAACCTGCGGAAGAAATTGCTCAAGGTGCTAGCTGGATGGTAGAAGATGGTGCAATCAATGGGGTGTCAGGAATTCTAAGTTTGCACGTTTTTCCTTCGATTCCGGCGGGTTCTTTGGGTATCCGTTATGGTGCTTTGACGGCTGCGGCTGATGACTTGGAAATTATTATAATTGGTGAGTCGGGTCATGGTGCTCGACCTCATGAAGCGATTGATGCGATTTGGATTGCTTCTCAAGTAATTACTTCTTTGCAACAAGCGATTAGTCGCACGCAAAATCCGCTGCGTCCGGTGGTAGTTACGATTGGTAAAATTGCTGGGGGACGTGCGCCTAATGTGATTGCGGATGAGGTAAAATTGTTGGGAACTGTGCGATCGCTCCATCCAGAAAGTCGTGAAGCTTTACCAAAGTGGATTGAACAAATTGTCTCTAATGTTTGTCGAACTTACGGTGCTCAATATCAAATTTCCTATAAACAGGGAGTTCCAGGTGTACACAATGACCCCAGGTTAACTCAATTATTAGAGCAATCGGCTAGGGAAGCTTGGGGTAGTGATAGTATTATTATTCTGCCTGAACCTTCTTTAGGTGCAGAGGATTTTTCCCGCTATTTGGAAAAGATTCCTGGTTCAATGTTTCGTTTGGGTGTGGGGTTTAAGGATAAACATAATTATCCGCTGCATCATCCCCAATTTGAAATTGATGAATCAGCAATTATTACTGGTGTGGTGACTCTCGCCTACTCTGCTTACAGATATTCCCAACAAGCGAAAAAGTAAACTTTGACGATTATCTTTGTTCGTTGTAAGGACTTTAGTCCTAACTATCTGCTAAAGAAACGACTGAAGTCGTTACAACAAACTAACGATCATTTATCACACCAAAGACAGATGAAAAATATTCGAGCAAAATTTAGATTTCTATTAGAAGAAAGTAGGAGGAAATTTCGGTTTATGGCATCTCATAATCAACTGCATGGCATAGAATTGATTGATTGTGCCAAAGCTAATGCTAAACAGGGAATTGAGACAGCAGCTGAACTTTGTGGTTATGGTGAAAATGTTAATGCTTTTCAGGCAGAATTGAAAAAAGCTTGTCACGATATTGGGGTGGAATTTAACGAATTGAGTGATTTAATTACGACGCAGCAAACTATTAGACAAGAAGGTGGTTTTGATATTGCTCCTGAAAGTCCGACGGATTTGTAATGGATCGGGGGAGCAGGGGAAAGGATTAAAGGGAGTTTTATTTTTGCTAAATTAGTTAATTTATAATCTGGGAAAGATGAATATAAAATTAAAAGAAATCATTTCTGCTGGCTAAAGTCGGCTATTTTAGGTAAACAAAATAACTAAATGTTTTGATGAATTGGCAGGATTGAATACTAGTTTAAAATCAGTTGATTAGTGAAGTTATCATATATTTCAATCCGACTCAGTAACGGCAATAAGAAAATAAATATAAAACTAACTCACCGCTAGGAGAAAATGCGGTAATGTTAAAACATAACAGTGTCCGAGGAATTTTAAAATAACATGGAAAGTGTAGATTGGCAGAATGTAATAGCAGGTGGACTAGCGATCGCGATTTTAATCGGCGGAATGTTAATGATGTTCACCAATATTTGGACGACCAAAGACAAGATGTAAAACCTTGTTGCTAGTTTTTCTTAATTCATTACGAGTCATTTTAAATGTTTAATTTTCATCATCTTTGCGAATTTTCCCGCCTCAACTGCGCTACTATCTGTGCGTTTCTAGTACCCGCGAACCTACTAGCAACTTTGCAGACTATGATCCTGGTGGGATTGAATCGTCCCTTGGTGCAGTTAGTTCCGGCAATGACAATGGCGATAATGCTAGCTGTGGTAATGATTCTGCACGTTTTTACCTGGTTCATGATCGGGGTAGTAATGCTACCAACTTACATTTTGCTGACTTTGGGTAGCGTCTGCTTAACAATTAACTTTTGGGCGATACTTAATCGGACAAGTATGAGACAATTATTGAGAGAAGTGTGGTTATTGGCTTCTCGTTCGTTAGGTTGGGTAAGCTTACTCCCGGCTGAAGCACAGGAGCTTTCGCCACCATCTTCACGGCGGTGAAGTAATGGCGATCGCTATTTGAAGCCTATTAGTGATAATCATCACTAAACATCAGGGATCGAATCGGGTTAGTTTGCACAATCTTATCACTCATTTGTTCTCAGATTGTCACTCTTCCGGCTAGCTTTCGTCACCCTAACAGTCTGTTCAATAGCCGATATTCAATATATATTCTATTGAGACGACTGCTATGGGTTTCACACTGATCTTGGTAAGTGCATTTACTATGATTCTGGGAACACAGCTAATTAATATCTATTCCGTCAGTGCGGCTAATGTAGATATTTATGGTTTAATGGAAACGATGGACTACGAGCCACCGAATCAAGGTGGACCCGATAGTAGTCAAGGTTCTGGAACTCGCTGAGAAATCAAAAGCTAATCAACAGAATTCAGTTGCCAGATTTTCAGGGTTCCATTGATACTCCCAGCAGCTAAAGTTTGACCATTTGTACTTAGTGCCATTGAAACGATCGCTTGTGCAGGTTCAAAAGTTAGGGTAGTTAACTGTTTACCAGTAGCTAAATCCCAGATAATAATTGAACCATCAACACTGGCACTAAAGAGAGTTTTACCATCGGGACTAAAGCAAACTGAACTAACTCCGCCTGTGTGACCGATGAAAGTATAAAGACGATCGCGAGTACCCAAATGCCATAATTTTATAGTGCGATCGCTACTAGCACTAACTAACATTGGTTGTTGGGGATGAAAAGCAATTCCGGCAATTACACCTAAGTCACCAGATAAATTGTGCAATAATTGTCCAGTGTTCCAATGCCACAATTTAACTATGCCATCACCACCACCGCTAGCGAGGATTTGTCCATCGGGACTAAAAGCGATCGCATTAACTGTCCCAGAATGTTTAGTAAAACTTTTAATCTCTTTAGCAGTTTCTAAATCCCATAGCTTAATTGTGCCATCATAACTACCACTAGCCAGAGTTTGTCCATTAGAACTAATAGCAATTGCTCTTACCGATCCACTATGTTCTTTACAAATTTCTACTAATGCACCTGTTTCTATTTCCCAAAGTTTGATATTTTGTTCATCACCACCCTGAGCCAGTAAATTATGATCATGACTGAAAGCAAGAGCATAAACTACACCAGCATTTTCCGAAATTACCCGAACTAATTCCCCTGTTTGATAATTCCAAACTTTAATCCCGTGGTCAAAACTACCACTAGCAATCTTTGGCGTATCCCCAGCAAAAACAACAGCAGATACCCAGTCAGAATGTGCTGATAAAGTATGAACACAATCCCATTTTGGGGAAGGAATAGGGGAAGTTGGGGATTCCAGACTGGAAAAGGGTAATTGAGGTTCCCGAACAGCAGGATTTTTTGCTGTTTCTATTCCTACAGTGCGCTGAATTTCTTGCACTTGTCGTTTGAGTTCATCTAGCTTACTCATTAACCATGACTCAATTTGGGAATATTCAGCAATTCTTTGTTTGCGGTTGTCTCCTTTTGTTCCCTTAAGTTGCAGTTCTCTAATCTGTTGTCTTAAATCTTCTATCTGTGCAATTAACCATTGTTCAGGCGGTAGAGAAATATCTCCTATTCTGTCAGAGAACTGTTTGACATTTTGCTCTAAATCATCTATTCGCGGTGCAAGAGAAGTGTTATTGAGGTACTGCACTACACTACTTAAAGAATCCTGTAAACTGCTGTATTGCTCCTTAAGTTCTCCTATATCTTGATGAATCGGATTCATTTTTGCTCCGAGTAAGGAAGCAATAAATTCCTGCATTTGTGCTGTCTGCTTGGCAATAGTTAAATAATTCGCCTCTCCCCCAGAAGCTAAAGTTCGCGTCATAGCTTGTAAAGTTTCGATATCTGCTGCGAGTTGCCGATAAAGGCGCGTCATAGCTGCATTGGTACTGTTCCTACTTAGTAACTCAAGGCGGCGACGGTTGACTAAGTTGAGTAACACTGATGCAGACAGTGGTACTGCTAAATAGATGACTTTGCCACTAATGACAGCTACTACCGCTCCAGCGATCGTACCCACCACAGCCGCATATTCTACCATTTCTAGCCGATTAGAGTTGTTCGACATTTAACACTTTGACACTTCCTGCCTTTTGCATGATAACAGTCTTGGCTACCGAGAAATGTAATTGTGACACAGTTTCTTGTTATTGCGCCCAAAAGTAGTTGAAAGTTAAATTAACTGGTAGTTATAGCAATTTCGCTAAAATTACACCAATTTGCAGGCAGAGGATTCCCAAGATTGCACTCCCTAGCCAGTAAAAAATCGCAGCTGAATAATTGCCAGAGTCCCAAATATTCATGGTATCTAGGCTGTATGTAGAAAAGGTAGTGTAAGCACCCAAGAAGCCTGTAGTTACTAATAGCCGCAATTCGGGAGGTATATTTATTACTTGGCTGGCTAAGGTGACAAAAAATCCCATTGCGAAGCAGCCAGTAAGATTGATAAAAAAAGTTCCGAAAGGAAAAGCAGTACCAAAACGTTGCAGGAAGTATAAGGTAATATAGTAGCGACTGAGGGCACCTGCGATCGCACCGAAACTAATAGCCAAGGGAACGCGAAAATTGGGGTCTTGCAGCATTTGAGGTAAAAGCATAAACTGTAAGTGAATTTATCTGTAAAAACACTCTTTTGTAAATTAGGAAACAAAATAAATTAGAATTTGCTTTAATTAATTTAGGAAGCTAGAGGAAATTCTCATACATAAATTTTTAGGAGCAACGACCCATGAGTACAGAAGAAAATATTCCTCCTGAATCTGCGATCGTCGAAGTTAATCCTCAAACTACTGATTTGGTAAAACAGGAAACTCCTGATGCCACCAGCGATGATGTAATTAAAGAAACAGCGGCACTGTTTGAAGCAATTAAAAAGCGGACAGAACAAGAGTGGCAAACGGCTAGCGAATTAATTCGGGAAAGTTATCTGAAGGCTGTTTCCCAAGCACAAAACGTTTTTGAACAGAATCAAACTGAGGCAAAAGAACGCATTGAACAAACAAGTCAGTTAGTGCAGAAAGAAGCTGATAAAAACTGGCAAACCTTTGAAGCGATTAGAACTAAAGCGATGGAAATGACTCAAGAGTGGAGTGAACTTAGCCGTGATAAATATGTAGAAGCGGTGCGGAAATCTAGAGAATCAGTGGAACAAAATAAATTGATTGAAAAAGAACGAGTTGAACAAACTGTGCAAGATTTACAACAACAAACTGATAAAAATTGGCAAGTATTCGTTAGCGAAATAGAGTCTCTGGGAACTCAGCTAACGAATGCTGCTAACAAAGCGTGGAATGATTTAATGGCTTCTGTTCCCAAGGATAAAGATTAGTGCGAGAAGGCAGAAGGTAGAGGTAGGGAGGTAGGAGGAGTTGAAGAGGTAGTTAAATTATTTTCCCCATCTCCCCATCTCCCCAATCCCCAATCCCCAATCCCCAGTCACCCCCGCAATAGTGCATAATGGTGAAGTTTTCCAGTTTTTAGTGTCTGAATTTTAGATCAACAGGTATGCGAACTCATTATTGCGGCCAACTCCGAAGTTACAATGTGGGAGAAACTGTCACTCTTTATGGATGGGTGGATCGTCGCCGCGATCACGGGGGTGTGGTATTTTTAGATTTGCGCGATCGCTCTGGGATTGTCCAAATTGTTAGCGATCCAGCACGCACTCCGAATTCATATCAGCTGGCTGAGAAGATGCGTAACGAATATGTGGTAAAAGTTACTGGTCGGGTAACGCCGCGTCCAGAAGATTCTTTAAATCCACGTATTCCCACTGGGGAGGTGGAAGTTTACGCTGATGAACTTGAGTTACTGAATCAAGTATATAAGCAGATGCCTTTCCAGGTTTCTACGGCGGACGAGGAAGCTGTTAGGGAAGAGTTGCGTCTGAAATACCGCTATTTGGATTTGCGGCGCGATCGCATGACTGCTAATTTACAGCTTCGTCATCAAGTTGTCAAAGCAATTCGTCGTCATTTAGAAGATGAAAAGGGTTTTATTGAAATCGAAACCCCAATTTTGACTCGTTCGACTCCTGAAGGTGCGAGAGATTATTTAGTACCTAGTCGCGTTAATCCTAGCGAATGGTATGCTTTACCCCAATCTCCCCAATTGTTTAAACAGTTGTTAATGGTTTCTGGTTTTGATCGATACTATCAAATTGCGCGTTGTTTTCGCGATGAAGATTTACGTGCCGATAGACAACCAGAATTCACTCAGTTAGACATGGAAATGAGTTTCATGTCGCTAGAAGAAATCCTGCACCTGAATGAAGATTTAGTTTGTCATGTTTTTCAAAGCATTAAAGGGATTGAATTACCTCGTCCTTTCCCGCGGTTAACTTATGCGGAAGCGATGGATCGTTATGGTTGTGATAAACCGGATACTCGCTACGATTTAGAGTTAGTAAATGTTTCCGATTTGTTAAAAGATTCGGGATTTAAGGTGTTTGCCAGTGCGATCGCATCTGGTGGAGTCGTCAAAGTTTTGCCAATTCCAGGGGGAAATGATGCGATTTCTAATGTGCGAATTAAACCAGGTGGCGACTTGTTTAAAGAAGCTAGCGAAGCAGGTGCAAAAGGTTTAGCTTATATCCGCGTCCGCGACAACGGAGAAATTGACACCATTGGCGCAATTAAAGATAATTTGACCGAGGAACAAAAGCAGGAATTACTGAAACGCACAGATGCCAAACCCGGTCATTTACTATTATTTGCTGCTGATACAACTGCGGTGGTAAATAAAACTTTGGATAGATTACGTCAGGTAATTGCACAACAATTAGGTTTAATCGATCAAAATAAAATTAACCTGCTTTGGGTGACAGATTTCCCGATGTTTGAATGGAACGAAGAAGAAAAGCGTTTAGAAGCATTACATCACCCATTTACAGCACCAAATCGTGAAGATTTAGATGATTTGAAAACTGCTAGAGCGCAAGCTTATGATTTGGTGTATAACGGTGTAGAAGTTGGTGGTGGAAGTTGCCGGATTTACCAGCGAGATGTGCAGGAGAGGGTGTTTGAGGCGATCGGTTTATCCCCCGAAGAAGCACGGAATAAATTTGGCTTTTTGCTAGAAGCATTTGAATATGGCACTCCGCCTCATGGCGGAATTGCCTACGGTTTAGATCGTTGGGTAATGCTATTAGCAGGTGAGGAGTCAATTCGGGATGTAATTGCCTTTCCGAAAACACAACAAGCCAGGTGTTTGTTAACAAATGCACCATCTAATGTAGATGAAAAACAATTGAAAGAATTGCAAGTGCAATCAACTTACAAACCTAAAACTTAATGGGGCGAATTATCATGGTAATTGGTGAGCAAATTTCATCAATTACCTAATTACTTAATACTGAAGGAGATTGATTAGACTTCTTGCAAAAGGAAGAAATCTTGGTTTTTCTTACCACAGTTGCCAAGTGTGGTATTCGTTAATTTGGAAAACAGCGCTGAAGCGCAACAACTTACTAACAGAGTACTTGGAATATAAATACAGGACAGTTGCTTAGTAATTTACGAGGTCATACTGCTAGAGTTACTTCTGTTGCTATTAGTCCAGATGGGAAAAATATTGTTAGTGGCAGTTATGATAATACGATTAAAATCTGGAATTTAGGAACAGGTCAACTGATTCGGAGTTTCCGAAAAAATGTCGGTGATGTTTATGCAGTTGCTATTAGTCCAAATGGTAATAATATTGTTAGCAGTACTTCGGAAGGATTGGTGGAATTGTGGAATTTTAAAGGTGAGTTAATTTTTGCTATGGCGGGGCATTCAGGGTGGGTAAGTTCTGTTGCTATTAGTCCAGACGGAAAGACAATTGTTAGTGGTAGTGGTGATAATACAATCAAAATTTGGGATCTGAATACAGGGAAGCTCAAGAAAAGTTTAACTGATGCAAATTCGGTTCTTGATGTTGCTATTAGTCCGAATGGGCAGACAATTGTTAGCGGTAATTATGATAAAACGATCAAAGTTTGGAATCTCAATACAGGGGATCTAATTCGTACTCTCAATGGTCATGATGACGAAGTATATACAGTTGCTATTAGCCCGGATGGAAACAGAATTGTGAGTGGAAGTGATGATGGAGTTATTAAAGTTTGGAATCTGAATACAGGGGAGTTACTTAACACTCTGAATGGTCATTCAAATAGAGTTGAATCTGTAGCTATCAGTTCAGATGGACAGACTTTAGCTAGTGGTAGTTGGGACAAAACAATTAAAATTTGGCGTGGTTCTCGTTGATAAATTAAGTATAATGCGATCATGCTAATGCTACCTGAACAAATATGAATAAACTGTAAGTAAATTCTAATTCACTTGACTCTCGCTACTTATCCATTTCCGAGAACGGAGGAAAAAATAAAGGTAAATTAGATTAATAC
>JBAVZX010001318.1:0-8324 GCA_049589015.1 Phormidium sp.
CCTTACAACGAACTTTATGAAAAACTTAAGCTTTTCGCAATTTTTGCGTGCTTTCGACTAAGCTTTGGGCGAATTCATCGAAGCGTTGAGACAGTTTCTCATCGACAATTTTGCCATCATTACTAAAAGCTTTCCATGCTTGTCCGATCGCAATTTGCTCAGGAATTACCCAAGCATGAACCAATCGCATAATCACCCTTAAATCATTCAAAGCATTACTATTAGATTGACCACCCAAAACACTAATTAAACCAGTAACTTTGTCACTTAGTTGAGCAAAACTCATCAAATCCAAGGCATTTTTCATCACACCACTAACACTGCCATGATATTCTGGTGTTGCCAAAATTAAACTATCAGCTTGTTGCACCGCATTTCGCAACTTTTCCACATCAGGATAGTCTGGGTATTCATCCTCTCCATTGCAAAACGGTAATTGCATTTCTCGTAAGTCGAGAATTTCCACTTCCGCACCTAAAGCTTCGATTCTTTGGGCAGCTATTTTTAGCGCTAACTGACTATAAGAGTCTTCTCGCAAACTACCGCCAATGCCAACTATTTTCACCATATTGCGCTCACTTAATCAGCTTTTTGGCTCTACATTATGGGTTAATTCAGTTATCGTTCTAATTCAAACTCATAACGACTACATTTAAGTTAGCAAGTACCATCTTACCTTGTCAACAAAGCATTCCCAAAGGAAAAAACCTGGTTTCTTAGAGACGATCGCCAATAGCCGAAATTCAGTAGACCGATCGCACCTGTCTCTAGGCTAGGGTAGAGGTTTTGGGTAAGAGAGCTTTCGGGCAAATATTGCTCTAAAGCTGCTCCAAAAGAGTATCACTCAAGCTAAAATTTGAAGACATCTCGCTTTGTAGAAGATCTCCTAACCAAATGGCAACTGACTTTGCTGCTGTGACATGGACTTTGCCAGGATTTGATCGAAAAAATCCATGATAATTAACAATTCTGTGGTAGCAGATTTACTGCAAGACCTACCTGATTTGCGGCCCCAAATGTACTTCAAGTCTTCCTTAACGGCGCTTTCTCATGCAATGGAAGACCAAGTTTTGGCGAGTTCAGATCCACCTCTAGTAATTGCGAGTTTTCAGCGAGAACGCTTTTACCGTCAGGAAGCGCACCGTTATCAGAGAATCGCGCAAAAAAGCAATCAAATTTATGTGCTAGCGGCACCGGAAACAAGCTTTACTAGTGGCTACGATCGCTACGAGATGATAGCTTTTGACCCAGAGGATACCTTAACTCAGGAGTGGCATTTGGTAGTGATTGGACAGCAGTACGCCAGCTGTCTTGTCTGTCGAGAACGCTTAGTGCCAACATTGCCGGAATCTGAGGAAAAATTAATAGATATAGATACTTCGCGCAGATTTGAAGGGATCTGGACTTTTGATCGCCAGGTAACTCAAAAAGCTGCGGAAATACTGCTAAAGCGGATTTTAGCTTACCGACCGCAGTTAAAAAGTAAAATTAAGCGGGCGCAGAAACAGTTCTTACAAGTAAAAGAAGCGGAACAGAGGATCAATGAAGTACCGGAATGTCCAATTCTCAATCCTGATCCTTTCGTGCAGCGTTTAGTGACCTATCTGCAAGCAGGTCAATATAAATTATTGAAAGCTTATAAATCTATTACCGAACAGGAACGCAAAGAACGCTTAGTTAATTCAATTACAGCGGCGATTCGGCAATCACTAAACACTCATGAAATCCTCAAAAAAGCGGCTGAAGAGTTAGGACAAGCAATGCAGGTTTGTCGGTGTTTGATTTACCGTTGTAAACAGACAGACAAATTTGCCACAAATCAGCATGAATTTTTGAGTCATGAGATTTGCTCATTGGCAAGCGAAAATTGGCCGTTACAAGACAATCCCTTATTTCAAGAAGTAGTAGCCAAACAGGAACGAGTTTATGTGGCAAATACGCAGATAGATAGGCGGGTGCAAAATTCGCCAGTATTGCAAAATTTGGTGGAACGCTTTGGGATTATTTCTTGGTTGTTAGTGCCTGTGTTTGATAAAGGTAGATTGTTGGGAATGGTGGAGTTACATCATTGCGGGATGATACCGCATGAGTGGGAAGAAGAGGCGCTAGAGTTAACAGAAGCGATCGCATCTCAACTTGGAGTTGCTTTAATTCAAGCCGAAGCTTACGCTAACCTGGAAGATCTCAACGAACAACTAGAAGCATTAGAACGCACTCGCAGCAACCTAATTGCCATTACCGGACATGAACTGCGAACACCCCTATCTACCATTCAAGTTTGCCTGGAAAGTTTAGCCAGCGAACCAGATATGCCACCCGAACTGCGACAGATCATGTTGAGTTCCGCATTATCTGACGGACAACGAATGCGGAAACTAATTCAAGACTTTCTCACCCTTTCCCAATTAGAAAGCGGTCGAATCCAATGGCATCCCGAAGCCTTACAAGTCCAAGAATGCGTAGATTTAGCCCTCAGCAGTACTCGTGTGCGAAGTACCAAGGAAGAATTGCCCCAAATTACTGCCGAAGTATCACCAGAGTTGCCCTTGGTGCAAGCAGATGGAGAATGGTTAGTGGAGGTACTTGCCAAGCTACTAGATAATGCCTGTAAATTTACCTCTCCCCAAGGAGACGTGATAATTCAAGCCAAAACTAACGGCAATAAAATGCTGGAAGTGACAGTGGCGGATACCGGAAGAGGAATTGAACCAAATCGTTTAGAGACAGTGTTCGATCGCTTTTACCAAGAAGAAGGTGCTTTGCGACGTACCACAGGCGGCACAGGCTTAGGACTAGCAATTTGCCGCCAAATCGTCACCGCTTGGGGCGGTCAAATTTGGGCAGAGTCCGCAGGCAAAGACCAAGGCAGCCAATTTCACTTTACAATTCCGATCGCAGATTAGAAGGAAGAAAGGGTAAAAGGTAAAGGTGAAATTTAATTTTCCCCTGCCCAACCCTAAAGAACTGTTACAGTTCTTATCGAAGTAGCAATACTAGCGCTAAGTGAGTGATAGGATTCCCTAAAACGTTCAGAAAGGAACCTATGGCAGAAGAGCTTAAAGGACAAGCACCTCTGTTCGGTGGCAGCACTGGCGGCTTACTGAGCAAAGCAGAAACCGAAGAAAAATACGCTATTACTTGGACTAGCCCCAAGGAACAGGTGTTTGAAATGCCGACTGGCGGTGCTGCTGTGATGAATCAAGGCGACAACTTGCTATATTTAGCCCGCAAGGAACAATGTATCGCTTTGGGCGGTCAGCAACTCCGCGCTAAATTTAAAATCAACAACTACAAGATTTACCGGGTTTTCCCCAACGGCGAAACCGAATACCTGCATCCTGCGGATGGCGTATTCCCTGAAAAGGTAAATGCAGGTCGTTCATTCAACGGGAAAAAAGACCGCAGCATCGGTCAAAACCCCGAACCTGCAAAACTGAAATTTAGCGGTGTAACTCCTTACAACGCCTAGTTGGGCAAAACTGCTTTAGGAAAAGGTGTCGGAGGACAAACGGAACACCCCCAGATTTTTAATCTGGTAAATGCTTGGGAATTAGGTTAACAAACCTCAAGAACCAAGAATCTCGCAGAAATTATCTGTGGGAAATGTCCAAATAAATTGGCAATAGTCCATTACCTTAATTTGCTCAAGTCTCGGAGGGGGCATTCTTTCCGAGGCTTGAGTTATTAATTAATGTTATTTATATTTGGTCATACTAAATCCGGGTTAAAAATCCCCTTTATGATTGAACCGCAGAGACGCAGAGAACGCAGAGGAAAGAGAGAGAAGATAACGGGGGTAACTAACCAGGATTTGGTATCATTGGTCATTTGCGGTGAATGTAGCAGGGAACAGGTTTGATGAGGGAAATTAAAAAAAAGTTGCTAAATGGCAAAGTAATAATTAGCTTGGGATTGAGTATAATTGCGTTAAAGGTATGCTCTCTGCAAGTTTTTGCCCAATCAGCTTCGGAAAGATACCCTACAACTACAGAATTAGTGAGATTGCGGGAAAAGTTACGGCAGCAAATTCGCGCGATCGAAAATGGAAACGAATTCAAAAATTTTCGCACTTTGGCTGATAAACAACGTCTGGCATCTTTGGTTTCAGCATGGGCAAAAGTCGATCCAATTGTCGCGCCTTTCTTGGGATATTGGTCAGGATATGAGGAAAGTTTGCTAATCTACCCTTCAAATACTAAAGGTCGTGTTTGTATAATTTATGAGGGATTAGGTTTAAATGAAATATATTTCGGCAATGTCGTGAATGGAGAAATTCGCACCGACGAAAAAGAAACAATTATTAAAGAGGGAAATTATTTAGCAGTAGCCAGTGTCAGAAATAATCAGCCGGATATCTTTGTGACACCTCCTTATATGAATCCAAGAATTACTCTACCAATGAGTGATTTTATGAGTAGGGCTAGCATGAATCGACCAGATATAGCAACGATGGTACGAAAATTTAAGGCTTCAGGTTGTCGAGATGGTTTACCATCCAAAAGGTAAAATTGTAGAGTTCTGCAAAAGTTATGATATTTCCAGATTTTCAAGAGTTTTCCGAATTAGCTAAACAAGGAAATTTTGTTCCAGTTTATCAAGAATGGGTGGCTGATTTAGATACTCCGGTTTCCGCTTGGTATCGTGTTTGTGCGGGACAAAATTATAGTTTTTTGTTGGAATCTGTGGAAGGTGGCGAAAATATTGGTCGCTATAGTTTGTTAGGTTGCGATCCTTTGTGGATTTTGGAGGCGAGGGGAGAAAAAACTACGCAAACTTATCGAGATGGGAGAAGTGTAGTTTTTGAAGGCGATCCTTTTCAAGCTTTAACTGATTGTTTAAAACAAGTTCGTCCGGTAAAATTACCGCAGCTACCTCCGGGAATTGGTGGGTTGTTTGGTTTTTGGGGATATGAGTTAATTAAGTGGATTGAACCGCGGGTTCCGGTTTATGCTGGATCAGAATCAGATTTGCCTGATGGGTTGTTTATGCAGGTGGATAATCTGTTAATTTTTGATCAGGTGAAACGGAAGATTTGGGCGATCGCATACGCCGATTTACGAAATCCTGATATAAATTTAGAAAAGGCTTATCAACAGGCTTGCGATCGCGTTTCCCAACTAGTCAATAAATTACAATCTCCATTATCCCAACAAAGCACTTTAATTGCTTGGAAACCTCCGGGAAATGGCGAGGGAGAAATTGCTTATACTAGCAATATTTCTCAAGCAGATTTCTGTGCAAATGTGCAGAAAGCTAAGGATTACATTAAAGCTGGGGATATTTTTCAAGTAGTACTTTCCCAGCGATTAACGGCGGAATATTCTGGCGATCCTTTTGCGCTTTATCGGTCTTTAAGACTTATCAATCCTTCGCCTTATATGGCTTATTTTAACTTTGGTGATTGGCAAATTATTGGGTCGAGTCCTGAAGTTATGGTGAAGGCGGAACTTAATCCTGAAGGCGAAATGGTGGCAACTTTAAGACCGATTGCGGGGACGAGAAAACGGGGAAAAACTGTTGCTGAGGATGTGGCTTTGGGAGAAGAGTTGTTGCAAGATCCCAAGGAAGTTGCTGAGCACGTTATGTTGGTGGATTTGGGAAGGAATGATTTAGGTCGGGTTTGCACAAGTGGAACTGTTACTGTTGATCAGTTGATGGTAATTGAGCGTTATTCTCATGTGATGCACATCGTTAGTAATGTGATCGGGAAGTTGGGGAATAATAAGACGGCTTGGGATTTGTTGAAGGCTTGTTTTCCGGCCGGAACTGTTAGTGGTGCGCCGAAAATTCGGGCGATGGAGATTATTTATGAGTTGGAAGGTTGTCGTCGGGGGCCTTATTCTGGGGTTTATGGTTATTATGATTTTGAGGGTCAGCTGAATAGTGCGATCGCAATCAGAACTATGGTTGTTCGTAGTGAGGGAAATGGTAAGCATTCGGTTTCTGTGCAAGCTGGTGCGGGTTTAGTTGCTGATTCTGTCCCGGAAAAAGAATTTGAGGAAACTTTGAATAAGGCGCGGGGTTTGTTGGAGGCTATTCGTTGTTTAAGGTAGGTTTTTTTTGAACCGCGTTCGCGTAGCGTGTGCGTAGCACGTAAGACGCGAAGAGCGCGAAGAGAAGAGGAAGAAGAAAGGAGGATTTGGAGAGTTTTATTTAGGTTATTTGTTTTTTGCGAGATCTTTTTTTTTGAACCACGAAGACACGAAGGACACGAAGAGAAGAGGAAGAAGAGAAAGAAGAGGAAGAAAGAGAGGGTGTGATGTTACAGTTTTATATTGTTGATGTGTTTGCTGAGGAAAGGTACGCTGGTAATCAGTTGGCTGTTTTTACTGGTGATGGAGTGGCGCGTCTTTCTGATGCGGAAATGCAGAAAATTGCTAAGGAAATGAATTTTTCGGAAACTACTTTTATTACTTCTAATGAGGCGATAAATGGTGGTTACAATGTGAGGATTTTTACGCCGGGACAAGAGTTACCTTTTGCTGGTCATCCGACTTTGGGAACTGCGTTTATTTTACAGCAGGAAATCATTAAAAGTTCGGTGGAAAGGGTGGTTTTAAATTTAAAGGTGGGACAAATTCCGGTCACGCTAAATTATGCAGGTGAGGGGGTAGAATGGTTATGGATGCAGCAGAAAACTCCTACTTTTGGTCAGGGTTTTTCACCGAATCAGCTTGCACCTGTGTTGAATTTAGAAGTTGAGGAAATTGATTCTCGGTATCCCATTGAAGAAGTTTCTACAGGCATACCTTTTATTATTTTACCTTTGAAAACTAAGGCCGCTTTAAAACGAATTAAGGTCAATAAAGATAAGTACTTTCAGTTGGTAAATAATACAACTGCGAAGGCAATTTTAGTCTTTTGTCCTGAAACGAACAAACCAGAAAATAATTTGAGTGTGCGAATGTTCGCTGATTATCTGGGTGTACCAGAAGACCCCGCAACGGGTAGCGCAAATGGTTGTTTAGCTGGGTACTTAGTAGAGTATAATTACTTTGGTGAAAAACCAGTTGACTTAAGAGTTGAGCAAGGTTATGAAATTGGTAGACCTTCTTTGCTACTATTAAAAGCACAAAGAAGCAACGCAGGAATTGAAGTATTTGTCGGCGGAAAATCCATCATGATAGCCAAAGGAGAATTCGTCTAAACAAACAATCTAAAAAAATCATCTGTGTTCATCTGTGTGCATCTGTGGAAATCTGTGGTAAAAAAAACCAAGATTAAAACCGAAGCCAAAAACTCTCATAAACATCTGCGTTCATCTGCGTTCATCTGCATTCATCTGCGTTCTAAAAAAAATGTCCAATCTCCCACCATTAAACACAGACACAATTTGGTCGATCGTCAACGAAGAGATCGACACTCAAACAGTTAACCAATTACTTTGGTATTACTTAGGATACCGCTACGACGAAGCAACCGGAAAATGGGATAATTCCGCTGTTGCTGATGAGTGGAAAAGCGAGTATCCTGATCCCCCAGATTTTATCGGTTGTCGTCCGCCAACTGTTAAATTAACTCGTTCTATTCCCCAAGAAAATAAACAGTTGTTAAAGCAAAAATTGGGTTTTAAAGGCTATAAAATTGGGGAATTTGGCCCAGAACAAACTAGGAGAGCAACGGCGGCTAATTGGTTGTTGAGTTATATGGAAAGTCATGGTAATTAATTAGTTCTAATAACTCATTCATCAACTTAAAATTAGCCGCACCAATTAAAGTGGTAGCAGTATAATCAAAATCTTCACCTGTCAATTGTTGAAATACTGCTCCCGCTTCTTTGGCGATTAAATATCCTGGCATAATATCCCAAATATCGTAGGAATAAACTAAGTAAATATCGGTTTTTCCCGATGCGAGAGAGGCTAAATCGTAACAAGCTGCACCCCACATTTTTAGTCTATTTATGTGATTGACGATCGCACAAACTCCCCCCAATCTCTCCCGGTTTTTAGAAACGCGATCGCTTCCCTTACTAAAATCTCCCATCGATGCGATCGCCTGACTCAAATCCCCACAAGAACTAACATAAATCTTTTCACCATTCAAATAACTCCCTTGATCGATCGCAGCAGAATACATCTCCGCAAGTTCCGGTAAATAAATAACAGCAACCACAGGTTTCTTATTAATTAACAGCGCCATTTGAATCCCATAAATCGGAATCTTTCGCACATAATTACTAGTTCCATCCAAAGGATCAATTACCCAAGTTCTCTCATCAGTAATTTCCGCTATATGTGTTTCTTCCGAAATAATCCGATCGTCGGGAAATTCCTTCAATAACTCATCAACTAGAAATTTTTCAATTGCATAGTCCGTAGAAG
>JBAVZX010001319.1:0-3816 GCA_049589015.1 Phormidium sp.
GTATTTAAGTCTACGCCAACATAGTTAACGCAACTTTCGACGGTTTCATCTAACTTTTTCTTGAGCAATTTTTGATCGACATCGTGTTGATATTGTCCAACTCCGATGGATTTGGGATCGATTTTTACGAGTTCGGCTAAGGGATCTTGTAAACGCCGACCGATGCTAATTGCGCCTCTTACGGTAATATCAAGATCGGGAAATTCGGAAATTGCGACATCGGAAGCGGAATAAATTGATGCGCCTGATTCGTTTACTATTACTTTAATTGGTTTGCGATCGATCGCTTTTAAAACTTCGGCAACAAATTCATCTGTTTCACGGGAAGCTGTACCGTTTCCGATCGCTATTAATTCAATGTTGTATTTTTGAATTAAAGTTTTTAAAGTGTTAGCTGCTTGGGTGCGTTGTGCTGCACTTTGATGGGGGAAAACTGCTTGATATTCTAAAAATTTGCCTGTTTCGGAGAGGACTGCAACTTTACAACCTGTGCGAAATCCGGGATCGATCGCTAATGTTGGTTTCATTCCCGCTGGAGAAGATAACAACAACTCCCGCAAATTACCTTCAAAAGTTTGAATTGATTCTAAATCAGCGAAAGCTTTCTTTTCAGTGCGAACTTCGGTAATTAAAGAGGTTTTCATTAACCGATTGAAAGCATCTTTAAGCATTTCTTGGTAAAATTGTTTTACCTGGGGAATCTTAGTTTTAATGTTTTGAGATTCTAGGTAAGATAGGACAAAGCCTTCGTCAAAAGCTAGGTCTAAATCTAAAATTCCTTCAGTCTCACCCCGCAACAATGCCAACATATTGTGCGGCGCAATATTTCTTACAGCAATTTGGTAATTGCGATACATTTCAAATTTGGTGCTTCCTTCGGGATGTTCTTCTTTAATCCGCGAAACAAAGACACCTTCTTCTAAAAAGTATTCGCGTAAATAAGCACGCAGTTCGGCTTTTTCTGCCACTTCTTCGGCTAAAATATCGGAAGCACCTTTGAGCGCATCTTCAGCAGTTTTCACTCCCTTTTCTTCGGAAATATATTTGGCTGCTTCGGTTTCTAAAGGTGTAGGTTTAGCGTTGCGATCGTTCAAAGATTTAATAAATTCTGCTAAGGGTTCTAAGCCTTTTTCTCTAGCAATTGTGGCGCGAGTTCGCCGCTTGGGTTTATAAGGAAGATAAAGGTCTTCTAATTCATTTTTTTGGAAAGTAGATTCAATTTTCGCTTTTAGTTCATCTGTTAGTTTACCTTGGGAAGCGATCGCATCTAAAATTGTCGCTTTTCTTGCTTCTAATTCTGTGAGGTAGGTAAAGCGATCGGAAATATGGCGAAGTTGGATTTCATCGAGTGCGTTAGTGCGTTCTTTACGATAGCGTGCAATGAAGGGAATTGTTGCACCTTCGGCGAGAAGATCCAGTGCATTTTGCACTTGCGAAGGTGCGACGGAAAGTTCTTGTGCGAGAAGTTGCGGAATGTTCAACATCGAATCTATTCAGCTGTTACCAGTGAGATCGCGTTTTGCTCAACTTCTAGGGTAACAAATGTTTGGCAAATCCCCACTTAATTAAGATTATTTAAGATTAATCTTAAGACTTGGCAAAAGTCCACTCTAAGGTTTTTATTGGTGCAACTTGCAATGCTTGAGCTAAAGCTTCGTTGTTCTCAAATACTACTTGATTTAAGTAAGTTGCTTCCACATTAACAGTAAAGCTTTCTTCTTCAAAAGGCCAAGGGTTTACATATACAGTTTGATCTTTTATTTGAATGACATCATAAAGTTGATCTTTGTCATCTTTGCCAATTTCTAAAATACGTTCACCAACGGTTAATTGACGATTACAAAGGATCAGGGAAAGGCGATCGCATAACTGGAAAAAAGCATAAGTTTGTGCTGCTTCTTCTTTGCTAATTCCTAATTCTTCCCGCCATTGCTTTTGCCAGTCTAATTGTTTGTCAAGAAAGCTATCTATTTCTGATGATTCTCCCCGGTTTCCTTCAGTTAAAAAACTAACGTGCATCGAAATTAACATTGCTACCCAACGTCCGCGATAGCGGGAATTGTTAATTAATTTTCGCAATTTTTCTAGGTCTTCTTCTTTAGGCACTCCTGTAATCAGCATAAAGTCTAAAGGTGTGCCAACTTCTGTTAAGTGATTGCCTTCCCATTCTTTTTCTAAATCATCATGATGAGAAATTGCTGCTACTGTTTCTACAATGCGTCTAGGTCGATCGCTTTTTTGCCAATTCCCAGCAATTTGCGCCGCCAATAAAGCGTGTGCGCGATGATAAATTATTTCCCAACCTTTCTCATGTTGGTTAGCAATCATAGATTTTCTTAGCTCCTTGTTTATTTAGCAAACTTACAACTGTAAAATTGTAGTTGCTAGATTTTTAGGACAACCTCTATTGAAAGAATGATTTTTTCTTCACAAAACAGGCAGGAAATTCTATAGTAAATAAAACTCATAACTGAGATCATATTTTTAGTCAACCTATCCCAGGAAATAGCTATGAAACTGAAGCTGCGAATTGTTGCGATGTTGAACTGTTTGTTACCAATTACTATTTTTACCATAATTACAGTAACAAAGGCTGGGGAAGCACAAACAATTAGTTTAGATTGTTTAAAAGAAGCACAAAACTATTTTGATTCTGTACTTTTTGAGATTTCAAATAGAAAAGAAAAAGCAGCTAATTTAGCAGCCGAGTTATGCCGAGAATACCGAAGTCCAGAAACTTTAACTTGTGCTAAGGAAGCGCAGAAACTTTTTGATGGTGCTTTATTTGGGAATTTCAGTAATGAGGAGAGGAAAGAGCGATCGCTAACCTTAGCAGTAGAATTATGTAAAATAGCAGGAACTAAGCAAACTGTCAGCTGTGCCAAGGAAGCACAAAAGTTTTTTGATAGTAGTTTTTTGGGGATTTTGAATAATCAGGAAAAATCGGAGCGATCGACAACTTTAGCTGTAGACTTATGTAGAATTGGCGGTACAAATGAAGCCGTAACTTGTGTTAAAAAAGCATATCCCGAATTTGATCAAGTTCTATCTGGTTCAGATTTAAGCATGAATGAAAGACGGATGCAAGCTGTAGAAAGAGCAGTGGAATTTTGTCGTCAAGGAGATTGGTAGTTAATCATTCTTTTTCATAGAACTGTTTATGTTTTTGTAAAAGTTGTAAATATTTCTCGTTGGTTTTTGCTAACATCCATTTTGCTTTAAATATTGCCGCAGATTCCGCTTTTACTGGATCGACTTCATTGGGGAGGATATTTTTTCTCGCTTCTAACTGAGCTTCTTTAGTAGTTTCTTTTTGCGGATTTTTCTGATACTTTCTGCCACTTTTATGATTAGCATATCGGCGCGATCGCGTGTAACCCATTTGGAGAAACTTTCGCGCCATATCTGCGCCGACAAAATCATCTTTTTCCAAATAATCAAGAAACATTTGGTAGATTTTTTCGCTAGATTCTTTAGCAATTTCGGGAGTTTTAAAGCGCCAATGGGGAATAATTTCTGATTTATAAGGTTCTACTAAAAGTACTCCTTGTTCACCTTTACCAACTCGGTAAAGTTCGGGTGAGGAGCGAAAATTGAGGTTTTTAAAATCCAAATTGTAATCAAATGGCATTTTTTACACCTGTGGCAAAAGTTGAATTTTTGTTTATTTGCGGAGTGCGATCGCTATTATTCCCGTATCTCACCAATCAATGATAACTAAATTTGTTAAAAATCGCCAAAAGTGCCATAATTAAATATGTTTAAAAATTGCCGATCGTCAAGTAATAAGCAAACATGACTATTCAACCGATAATC
>JBAVZX010001320.1:0-2145 GCA_049589015.1 Phormidium sp.
GAATTGCGGATCGCCTGACCACCGGTCAGACCAATTTTCATGAGCAGCATGAAGACGATGATCTGACAAATCGCCTCTGGAATTACCAATTGGCTACCGAGAGCGGCAATGACCATACCACCAATCAAAAAACCGAGTGTTGGGGACTGCAACTGCTTAACGAAGTCCATTAAAAACAAGGACCAAAAATCCACGAATGCCTCCTTGTGCCTCCTCTGACGAGGAGGAGTGCAATAAATGAAATAGGTGAACTTTAAAAATCGGCTGGGGAATGGAATCTGGCATCTGCGATCGCGCACTTAGAGAAGTCTCAACAACAGACGACCGAGAATGATTGCCGAGCGACTTTAACCTCTGAAAAACTAAATGGTGACAATTAAATCATTTGAATATTTCTAACTGTACGTCACTCCGAGTAACATTACTTATAGAGCGATCAAGGAAAAACTTTATTATTTGCATAGAAATTTCTTTATGATTTTTAGATCGCTGGCACCGCGAAGCCAGTGGTCGGGGCAGCAGCCCAATCGGGTCGAAGCAGGTGTTTCTCCTGACAAATAATTTAGCTTCTTCACGTTTGCAAGCATTGCATCAAGCTGTGAGTTCCCTAACAGGTGTAACTGGAGAAACTTACTCAAATAATGGTCATTACGCCACTGAGGAAGATGATTCTAAACTTGAAGATAAACTTGATGTCGATGGCACTTTAACCACGAAATAATAAAAACCAATACTTTGAAAGAACCCCGAATTCTTGAAGAGGTCGGGGCTTTGCGTTACTAAGAACTTTTAAGCCGAAATAATAGGAATTGGGTTATTTGTTGTTCTTTGAAGTTGTCATCACTCATTAATATTAAGCTTTGGCTTCCATCAGATAACCGAGGGCCAAAAGTTATTCCCTCTAAATTGTCTAATCTAATTCCTAATTCTTTCAAGTCCAAAAGTAATTGTTTTTTTATTGGTTGGACTGCTGTTGTTTCACCTTTTAAACTGGCAATGCGAGAGGTGTCAGTAGCTGCGCCTGTGAAAATTTGATAAACTTTTGCGCCGAAACCTGTTAAACCAAAAGACCTTTCTAAGCTTAGGAAACGTCCTGCTTGATCGATCGCTAACAAATCCGTTACCCCATGATAAATTGCTCCTGGGGGATTGGGAGATAGGGGATAAAGATGTTCGGAAATGATGATTGGTGGCCCATCACTAATGAGATAATGTAAAAATCGACATTTAGTAATTTGGGGTTTATAGTTACCTTGTTCGTCTTTTTGTGGTGGATCTTTGTCCTGAATTAATGCTGATTCTGTAACTGTAAATAAACGAATCGGTTCGCCAGTGGAGGGCAAAGATCCGATCGGATTCAGTGTTAAGGATTCAAAACCTAAGTTCTCTTGAACTCCCCTTTGTTGTGGTTTACCATCAGAATTAGGAAGGTAGCTTTGTAGCATTGGTAAGTTTTGTTTGAACGCGCCAGTTTTTAAGTCATATTCGGCAATAAATGGGGCTAAAAGTTCGCGGGGAGAGCCTTCACTGGAAACAAATACAGTTCCTTGGGGAGTGAGGGCAATTCCTTCGGGATCGATGCTACCTTTGGGATAAGTTTCGCCTTCATTGGGTTTGAGAAAGGTAACGTTTTCTATTTCTACGTTTTGCAGTTTATTGTTGTTTATGTCTAACTTTAAGGTGTAAAATCTGGCTGGTGCGAGGTGGCTGCGATCGTCCGAAATGGCATAAAAGCGATCGCGCTGTCGGTCATAAGTTATCGCTGATAATCCCCCAACTGTTGTATCCTTAAATTTCAGCTTGGGTAATTGGTATTCACCCAAAAATTCTAAAGATATGTCGAGAAATGTCCTTTGTTGAGCATTAATTCTCGGCAATGCACAAGATGATAGCAAAGTCAATCCTATTAGTGCGAAACCCAGAACTAAAGTTCTGATGCTTTTTTTCACCAGTCATCTCCTATCCATAGATTACAGTTAGGGACTGGAAACTAATGGCAATTTCCAATCATCTTTATAGTGAACTACCCCACCCACAAGGGGATGGGGCTTCCCAACTCAACGGCAACCGCCTCTACGGATGACTTGCGCCCCCGTTTTGGTCTTACATTGCCTCCTTGGGCAGTAGCGCTGGTTCCCAACGCTA
>JBAVZX010001321.1:0-1571 GCA_049589015.1 Phormidium sp.
GATTACTAGTAGGGATTGGTTATATGCTTTCTCCTCTGTCTTGGTGGAATGATTTATTTTTCAATTTGCCAATCTCTCTGTTATTCGGCTATTTAGTTGGTTGGATAAATGCCGACTGGTTTTTACCGGGTACAGTTGTAGGTTACTGGCTTTCTAATGTACTAGGAATTCTGATGATGCAGTTTGGGGCAATAGATATGTTTTTCGCCGGAAAACAGCGAAATGTGAAGCGTGATGTATTGATTGGACTTGGTGGTTCAACGCTGTACAGTTTAGTAATTACTGCTCTGGTTTATTTTCACTTATTAGAAGTACCCGCTTTTCTGATTAATCACTAGACTTGTTGCCATTGAATAGCTTTCTGAAAAGTCTCCTTTAAGCGCTCAGTAGTGGAAAAGTCAATTCAGTTCAAACTCCGCAGGTCTACTCATGATTTCTTCATAACAAACCCGTGGGGGAAAGGTAGGGGCAAATATACAGGCACAAGCCATACAGTAATTTAAATTTGTGTGTGAGACAACTAATATTGCCTCAGTTTGAGGATTGTATTGTTTGATCAATTCTTCTGCACCAACGAACCTAATTCCGGGGTCATTGGAGAGCATTAATCCCATTGGTAATTCAATTGCACCGGAAAGTTCTGTTACTTTGGGTAGGTTGACAGTTACTAAACAGCGACCATGTTCTAACCAACCTTGATAAGCTAGCGCACCTAATATAATATCTTTAGATTGAACTAAAAGTTCTCCGCATATTTGTAATCCCAGTAGAATTTCCTCTTCCAAGGAATCTAAGCTGAAATTTCGGTTCCGGGGATGACTGTATTCATAGTTCATAATTAACAAGGTAACTCAATTAGAAAGGAAAATTTATTGTTAGACACGATCAGGTTTTTCAAGTCTGATTAGCTTAACTCTAAGTTAATCCAAGTAAAAACACGCTGAATCTGTCAGGGGTGTTAAACTTAAATCTTCCTCAAGAGGTGTAGTACGATCGCTACAATAAATTTTATAAACCTCTTGCGTAAATTATTCAGTAAAAGAGTAAGTCTTAAAAGCTGAGATCGTTCCTCGAACCTACTTAATTAAGCTCATCTATGATAGTGGCAGAAAAAGATTGTCTGTTTTACTTTAAACTTGCTACAAATATAAAGAGACACAGAAAAGTTAAGAAAATGGGTTGTATGCAAAAATTAGGGAAAAGTTTCATTTCGCAAAAAAAAGTATTTTATTTAGAAAATTAAATAACTAATTATTAAGTCGCTAGTTAAGCTAGCCTGGAAATGGGGTATCCCAAGAAAAGAGGACTTTAATCATCTAGTCTATTGAGATCGCAGCAAAATCGTCTGTACTTATGAAACTTATACTCCCGGAGCATGAAAAGAAACGTTTAGCGGCGCTGTATCAGTATCAAATATTGGATACTCCAGCAGAAGCAGTGTTTGATGATTTAACTAATTTAGCTGCTCAGATTTGTGACACGCCGATCGCTTTAATTACTTTAGTCGATGCAGAACGGCAATGGTTCAAATCTAAACTAGGGCTAACAGTTAGCGAAACTCACCGTAATAT
>JBAVZX010001322.1:0-4870 GCA_049589015.1 Phormidium sp.
GCCCGGAACTCTCCGAGTCCCCCGCTTTCCTTTAACTTTTAGTCCTTAAAGGCTAGCCTGATTTTATTAGGAGAAACAGAATGGATTTGACTACTAATTACTTGGGATTAACGTTGCGATCGCCTATTGTACCCTCAGCCGCAGCACCCCTAACCGAGAATGTAGATAACATTAGAAAAATGGAAGATGCGGGTGCTGGTGCCGTAGTTTTGCATTCTTTGTTTGAAGAACAAATTCGACAAGAACGGGAAGAATTACACCATCACCTAACTTATCACGCCGAAAGTTTTGCCGAAGCACTCACCTATTTTCCCGAACCAGAAATCTTCCACGTTGGCACAGAAGAATATCTAAATCATATCCGCCGAGCCAAACAAATGGTCGATATTCCAATTATCGCCAGCCTCAACGGTACAACTATTGGCGGATGGATTGATTTTGCCAATCAAATCGAACAAGCAGGCGCAGACGCACTGGAATTAAACATCTATTATGTGCCTACTGATTTTCATATTACAGGCGCACAAGTCGAACAAAATTATATTGACATTGTTCGCGCCGTAAAATCAGCCGTAAACATTCCCGTTGCTGTCAAATTAAGTCCCTTCTTCAGCAACATGGCATACATGGCGAAACGCCTTGACGAAGCAGGTGCAGATGGACTCGTTTTATTCAACCGTTTCTATCAACCAGACATTGACATTGACGAATTAGAAGTTCGCCCGAACGTTCTTTTAAGTACACCTCAAGCCATGCGTTTACCGATGCGTTGGATTGCGATTTTGTACGGAAGAATTAGCCCAGATTTTGCGGCAACTGGTGGGATTCACAAAGGTCAAGAAGTGATTAAAATGCTCATGGCTGGAGCAAAAATCACCCAAATTTGTTCAGTGTTAATGCGTCATGGAATCGCCCATATTCGAGAAATCGAAAATGAAATGAAACATTGGATGATTGAGCATGAATACGAATCAGTCAAACAGATGATTGGTAGCATGAGTCAAATTAATTGTCCAGACGAATCAGCCTTTGAACGTGCTCAATATATGCGGGCAGTTCAAACTTACAAACCTCCTGTTGCTCTCTCATAATAGTTAGGATTTAGTTGAATTCCCAGGTAATAAAAAAAGCCTGGGAATTTCTTATAGAAAAGCACAAACTTTGGCAAAAATCAAAAAATCTATAAAAAACATCTGCGTTCATCTGCGTTCATCTGCGGTTCATCTGCGTTAAAAAAATCTCTCACCAGCAACAGTAAAAACATCTGTGTTCATCTGTAGTTAAAAAATCTCTTAACACTCAGCACTTCACCAAACTACAGTTGTAAGGTAAACTTAAACCTTGTGCATTAGGCTTGACAAAGATGAGGAGTAGATTATGTCAGAATTTCTAGACTTTTTGCGACATAAGTTTGCTTATGTAGCTGTGGGAGAATTCAAACCTGGTAAATTTGAAGAAGCTAAACAACTTTATGAAAAAGCAATTTCTACATACCAGCATGGTTTCCAGGGTGCATATTTGTTACAAATTCCCAATACTGATAAAGGGATTGCGATAATTTTTTGGGAAAGCGAACAAGATATGGGCGAAAATCAATCGGAAGCCTATCAGGAAATCTTGAAACAAATGTCACCTTTGTTTGCTACTACGCCCAGCAGTGAGTTTTATGAAGTGGTAAGCGAAATGTCACCAAAAGAGTGATTTTTTGATTTAATTAAAACCCTTTTTTGTCAAAGAAAGTCTCAGATTTTCTTTGACTTAAATTGTTAATCTAAAATAAAAACCAATCACCAATTCAATGATTCAAGCAATTTTTTTTGATTATCATGGAGTTTTAGATAAACGTTCCATCAAATTAGTTTATCAGATTTTAGCAGCAACAGAAACGGCAAGGGTTAGACAATTCAGTGATGCTTTAAGCCTACGAAACTATTATTTCTCACTAGAAATAGAGTACCTGGCAGGTGACATTACTCCAGCAGAGTTTTGGGGAACATTTATTGCTGATGGATTTTCTCAAACAGCTGTAGAGTTAGCAAAGAAAAGCTTGTTAACTATCGAGTTAAATCAGGAATTGTGGGAAATAATACCTAAACTTAAATACCAGTATTTTTTAGGGATTATTTCGGATAGTGGCAGTGATAAAACACAACTAATTCAAGAAAGTTTAGACTTACAAGCTATTTTTGATGGGTGGTATTTTTCTAGCGATCGCAACTTAGTCAAACAAGCCGGATTAGCATTTTACTACCTACCACTTCAAGAAAACAACTTTCAACCAGCAGATTGTTTATTAGTTGATGACTCTCCCAGTAATATTTCCCAAGCTAAGAAAGTAGGATACAAAACTATTCTTTATCAAGACTTTTGTAACAGGGAAATGCGATCAATAAACCTCTTATAATAACATCAATTCCCGGAAAAAATATCCTTATCTCTTGCCCAAATTTCCCACCATAAAATCCAACAATGAAACGCCTCGCAATTCTTAGCTTAACATTACTAATCCCTTACTCAAGCAATTATTTAGCAGCAGCGAAAGCCCCAACAAATCAATTAACAATTGCCCAAACTAACCAATTAAAAGACACCCTAGTAATTCCCGGAGAAAGAGTAGGCCCAATTACAAAAAACACCACCCGTCAAGAACTAACTAAACTTTTTGGCGCATCCCGTTTGCAAGACAAAACTATATTTGGCCCTGAAGGAATCGGGAAATTTCCCGCTACTCGCGTTAACCTGGGACAAGAACGTTCATTTACAATAGTTTGGGCCGATGAAAAACGTACAAAACCCGCTACAATTCGCGATTTTGGTTCAGCTTGGAAAACGCCCGAAGGTATAGGTGTTGGTACTTCTCTTGCCGAACTAACAGACAAATTAGGTGAATTTAAACTCTATGGACTTGCTTGGGATTATAGCGGCACAATAGTACTAGAAAACACTAAATTATCGGACTATAAAGGCAAATTAATCTTGCAAGTAGCACCTGCACCTGATGCAGCAAAAAAATTTCCTCGCCAATATCAAGCAGTCATGGGAGACAGTACTTTCTCTTCATCAAATCCTAATTGGCAACCTTTAGGAATTACAGTACAACAAATGATAGTCTATCTCAATGAAAGTATTTAAGTTCGTTGTAAGCACTTCAGTGCTTCTAGGGCTGAAGCCCTCACAACGAACAACTCAAGTTTCTGATTGCTCGATCGCACTAATCACCATTAGTTACTAATCATTCTGTTAAGCTGTTAAGCATTTAAAAGTCATATTGTAGCGTGCGTCAGATTTAGATATTTTCCTTTTTATATAAGGCTTTACCGTCTGACGCACCCTACTCGTTAATAAGTGATTTAAATGCGTAACAGCTTAATAGTGTAATATAAATGAGTACTTCTTCCCCAATGACTAATCACCAATAATCAAAAATGCACAAAATTCCCGTTACAGTTATTACAGGTTTTCTCGGCAGTGGCAAAACCACTTTAATTCGCCATTTATTACAAAACAATCAAGGTCAAAAAATTGCCGTTATCGTCAACGAATTTGGCGAACTAGGAATCGATGGAGAATTACTCCGTGACTGCCAAATTTGTGAAGAAGAACAACAAGAAGCAGTAAATAACAACATTGTTGAACTTACCAACGGTTGCCTTTGTTGCACCGTACAAGAAGAATTTCTGCCCACAATGCAAGAGTTATTAAAACGTCGAGAAAGCTTAGATTGTATCTTAATTGAAACATCAGGATTAGCCTTACCTAAACCGCTAATTCAAGCATTCCGTTGGCCCGAAATTCGTACAGGTGCTACCGTCGATGGCGTAATTACAGTAGTAGACTGCGAAGCCCTTGCTTCAGGAAATTTAGTCAGCGATATCGACGCTTTAAATGATCAAAGACAAGCCGATCCTAACTTAGATCATGAAACCCCGATCGAAGAACTATTTGAAGACCAATTAGCTTGTGCTGACTTAGTATTGCTTAGTAAAGTTGACCAAATAGACAGCCAAACTCAAACTCAAATTGAGAAATGGTTAAAACAACAATTACGCCCTTCAGTCAAATTAGTTCCCTGTCAAAAAGGCGAAATTAATTCAGAATTACTGCTAGGTTTTAACGCCGCAGTTGAAGATAACTTAGAAACTCGCCCCAGTCATCACGACGCAGAAGAAGAACACGAACACGACGACAAAATTAACTCAGTGCAATTTGTTTTAGAAGGCAACTTCCAACCTCAAACACTAGTCGAGAAATTACAAAACTTAATTCAAAAATTAGAAATTTACCGCATTAAAGGATTTGTTTCCGTGCCAAACAAACCCATGCGTTTAGTATTGCAGGGAGTTGGCGATCGCTTAGAATACTTTTACGACCGACCTTGGCAAAAAACCGAACCAAGACAAACCAAACTAGTCCTAATTGGGCGAGATTTAGAAACTACAGAAATCACCAAAGAACTGCAAAAAATCGCCGTTTAACAGCTTCATCTGTCTTGAGAAAGGTTTGCTTTTCTTTGATCCCCTACAAAGTCTCTGTCCTTTTGTAGGGGTATTAGTTTAGCTGTTTGTTTCACTATGTAAATGTTCGTTAACAATTCAGCAAAACACACATGACAGTTAGCAATTTAAATGCTTACGACCAAGGAAAACAAGCACTAAAAAGCTTAAATGTAGACGAACAATTCAATTCTCAAAACCAGGTTCGTTGTAGGGACTTTAGTCCTGTTATCTCAGAAGGGTACGACTAAAGTCGCTACTACGAACTTTTTTCTCGTGACCAGGTTCAACCTGGTCACGAGGTGAAAGGAGGTTCTACCTCCATTGCTGCAAGATCTGAGTAAAGGTTAAACCCTCTCCCCATCTCCCCTGCCCCT
>JBAVZX010001323.1:0-4444 GCA_049589015.1 Phormidium sp.
GAAATACAATTAGCCGATCGCATTTTCGTTCCCTCGTCATTTGTACAAAAATCCTTACTAGATGCTGGTATTAAAGCAGATAAAATCAGCGTCATTCCCTTCGGCGCACCCATCGATTATTTCTTACCCAAACCTAAGCAAGATCACATTTTTAGAGTTTTATTTATTGGTCGTGTTGGCCCCCGTAAAGGTGCTCATTATCTCCTGCAAGCTTGGCAAGAATTAAAACTTTCATCAGCAGAATTACTCCTAGTAGGAATTAACGAATTTCCTCATAACTACTTGGAAAAATATGTAGATATTATTCGCTATATTCCATCTGTACCCCATTCATCATTAAACAGTTACTACAACAGTGGCAATGTATTAGTTTTGCCAACTCTTGTCGAAGGATTACCATTAGTAATTTTAGAAGCAATGGCTTGTGGTATTCCTGTAATTACTACACCAAATGCCGGAATTTCTGATATTATTACCAATGGTGTAGAAGGTTTTATTGTACCTATTCGAGACGTAGAAGCTTTAAAAGAAAAATTAGAATGGTGTTACCATCATCCCCAAGAATTAGCTGAAATGGGATTAGCTGCTCGCCGTAAAGCTGAATATTTAACATGGAATCTTTATAGACAAAAATTAATCAATCAAGTTCAACAACTTTGACAAGATTATGACAAATATTAGAATTATTACTAACAATCAATTACTCAGGCAAAAAAAGACCATTAGTATAAATAGGAAGCTCTGTGGGAATATAAAGCTTACCATTTGGTTTAAACAAATGGCATTTGTAACCAAAAGCTGCTAAATATTCACGAACTTTTTGACCATTCTCCATCATTAATTCTGCATAAATTGCTCTAATTTTTTGCTTTTTCAAAAGTTCTTCTGCTCCTTGCAAAGCAGGTATTTCATAACCTTCAACATCTAACTTCCATAAATCAACTGTTTCAATGGAACGGACTGCTAATTCATCTGCAAGTCTAACAATCTGAATTAATTCGCCATCAGTTTCTGATACTTTCGACCAATAACCATGTATAAAATTAGGCCCACTACTACTAAGATGTACCTGAGTATTAGATGCACCAAGACCACACCTAATTAGTTCTACAGGTAATTGAGAGTTAACATTTAAACATTCTTCTAGCCAGTCTGCTTGCTCTTTTCCTGGTTCAAATGCCAATATTTTACCTTTTGGTAAATACTGAGCTAAATAAAGCAGTATTTGGCCAATGTTGGCTCCTGAATCGACAACTATTCCATCTGGAGGCAAAAATTTATGGGCCCAGTTAAGAAAAGCAGAACCCTCATATTTTCCATAGACAATCCAGCGATGAACAGGGTTCCTTAAATCGAGTTTCCAGGGTATACCAGCTGCTGTATTAACCCAGCAAATTCCATTGCCAGTAATAGCACTACCAAAAAGCAAATCGCAAATCCCCAGTTTGCGCGGAAAGTCAAATGGTTGTAACCAGGGTAAAGGGAACGGTAAAGAAATAGTTTTCATGTATAATTAGTCCTTAGCTTTAACAACAAATCATACACCCTTAGTTGGAAGATTTGTCAAAATCTAGTAAATAAAATTAAAATTGACGCTCAAAAAACCGATGCCTTGGCAAAATCTATTAATACATTTTTGGATTCCGAATATATTTGAAATTAAAGGTGGAATCCAGACTTATTCGGCTTTTCTAGTAGAAGCATTACAGAGTTTATATCCTCACAAAAAGTATGCAGTATTTTTAAAACACGATACTTGCTCATCAGCAGATTTCTCGTTTTTAGAAAATACGCGGTTCCACTTTGCGGGGGCTGCGCCTCTGCGGTTTCGGACATTTGTGTTTGCTGCACAAATTCTCACTAATGGATTTTCTCGAAAACCTAACTTAGTGATTACAACGCACTTGAATTTTGCGATCGCAGCTTATTGGCTAAAACGTTTCAGAGGAATTCCCTACTGGATAGTAGTTCATGGAATAGAAGCTTGGGATATTCAACGCCCTGCCCTCAAAATTGCTTTACAACACGCCGACAAAATAATTTCAGTTAGTAATTATACCCGCGATCGCTTACTTCAAGAACAACAACTTGACGCAGAAAAAATCTCATTGCTACCGAATACTTTTGATGCCGATCGCTTTAAAATTGCACCCAAGCCCGCATACTTACTCAATCGTTATCGGCTGACAGTAGATCATTCCATTATCCTCACAGTGGCTCGTCTTGACAATAGCGAACAATATAAAGGATATGACCAAATTATGCAAGCATTACCAGAAATTCGCCGTTATATTCCGAATGTACATTATATTTTAGTGGGGAAAGGCAGCGATCGCCCCCGCATCGAGCAGTTAATTGCCCAACTTAACCTCCAAGAAAATGTTACCTTGGCTGGATTTATTCCTGACAATGAACTCGCCGATCATTACAACCTTTGTGATGTCTTCGCCATGCCTAGCAAAGGTGAAGGATTTGGTATAGTTTATTTAGAAGCATTAGCTTGCGGTAAACCAACTTTCGCAGGTTCTAAAGATGGCGCAATCGATGCTCTTTGTCATGGCGAATTAGGAGCTTTAGTAGACCCTGATAACCTAGAAGAAATTGCCCAAACTTTGACTAAAATATTGCAAGGTACTTATCCTCATCCAATTATGTATCAGCCAGAAGTGTTACGCCAAAAAGTTGTTGAAATTTATGGATTCGAGCGATTTAAACAAACCTTAAAAGACCTGACGCAAACATTAAATTAGGAGTTGGTTAAGTGAAAGTTTTGCACGTTATCCCTTCAGTTAGCCCAACTCTTGGAGGTCCGACACAAGTAGTTTTGAATTTAGTTAAAGCTTTGCGAGAATCTAATGTTGAAGCAGAAATAGTTACGACGAACGATCGTGGGGCTAATTTATTAGATGTGCCATTATATCAATGCGTTGAATATGAGCAAGTTCCAGTTTGGTTTTTGCCGAGATTTTCCCCACCTTTAAAAGAGTTTATTTTTTCCCCTGCTATTACTCAATGGTTGTGGCAAAATATCCGAAATTACGACATTTTAGATAATCATTATCTTTTTTCTTATGCGTCAACTTGTGCAGGTGCGATCGCTCGTTGGCAAAACATTCCCTACACAGTTCGCACAATGGGACAACTTGCACCTTGGGCACTCGCTCAAAGTCAGCGCAAAAAACAATTATACAGCTTACTTATTGAACGCCATAATTTAAATCGTGCAGCCGCTATTCATTGCACTTCCGAAGGAGAAGCAGCAGATGTCCGAAGTTTTGGCATAAAAACCCCTACCGTTACTCTACCTTTAGGAGTAAATCAACCAGAGATTTTCCCAGATGCTAAACAAAAAATCCACGAAATATATCAGATTCCTCCCACAATTCCTATAGTATTATTTCTGTCTCGACTACATTACAAAAAACGTCCAGACTTATTAATTCGTTCCCTCAGCAAATTGGCATTAAACCAAACTAAATTTTACTTAATATTGGCAGGTACAGGCGAACCAGAATATCTCCAATATTTGCACAATTTAGTATTAGATTGTGGGTTAACTGCCCAAACTACTTTTTCGGGATTTGTCACTGGAAAAGACAAAGACTTGCTAATTCATGGATCGGATATATTTGTATTGCCATCTTTTTCAGAATATTTTGGCATTGCGGTAGCTGAAGCATTATCTCATGGATTACCTGTGATTATTACCCCTGATATTCAAATAGCACCAGAAATTTCCACAGCTAATGCTGGGTTAATTGTACCAGGAGAAGAAGAGGCAATCGCAAATGCGATCGCGCAATTACTCGCAACTCCAGAACAGCGTTACCAATTAGCTGAAAATGGCAAAAATTTAGTTAAGCAGCGTTACTCTTGGAATGCGATCGCTGGCCAACTTACGGAAGTTTATCGCACAATTTTTGAAAAATAAACACTCCCCACCCAAAACAAATCCGAAAACTGATCGACAATACTGATGGCTATTATGATGTGGAGACACAAAGGCAAAGAATATCGACTGCTGAGATTAGCAATCATTAGCTTTTTAGTAGTGCTAATTAGTTTTATTCCGGTGCGAAGAGCGATCGCCCATATCCAAGCACCCCAGCCACAAGCTATACTTACTCTCGGTAGTTGGGTCGATCGAGAACTTTTTAGCGCTGACTTCGCCAGCAAACATCCTAATTTAGAAATTTGGGTTTCTTCCGGTACTCCCCCCGAATCTGCTAGCCCAATTTTTCGCACCTTTGGCATCCCAGACCCCAGAGTGCATCTAGACTACCGCGCCGTTGATACTGTCACCAACTTTACCGAAAAACGTGCTGATGAGCCCCTAGCTTTAGATATGGGGATGAAACGCACCTGGCGGTTTTAACCGCAGTCCAAGTTAGATCTGGTTTTCTAACTTTAATGTATAATGGTTTCAAGTGTTAATTAATAAGTC
>JBAVZX010001324.1:0-1977 GCA_049589015.1 Phormidium sp.
CAGTTGCTCTTGATTTCTTGAATGTTTTCTAACCAGAAATATTCGCTGTCAAAACAGCAGATTCAATAACATTTGGTGTTGGTGCAGATGATGAAGCTTCTGCATCGAGCAATTCTTTGACTTTCTCAAATATTAAAACTTCTTCTTCATTTTGATCGGTTAGTTTATCGTAAAAATAAGGGTCAGAAAACCATTGTTCAAATGCCACTTCTAATAACCCGTTGGGAGAAAGCTGCAACCTCCAATAGGCAGACATTCTGTTATCAACTACCTCAAATAATGGTGCTGGACTCCGCATGGGATAATACATATAGTTATCTTCGCAGATGTAGTACCAAATCTGTCCCTGTTTAGCAGAGAAAGCATAGACGATATATTCTTTACCTATTGTTAAAGGAAACTCTAATTGTTTTGTGTAACCTTGTGGAGGAGAGAGGTAATTTTCAGGAATGAAGTCTCCTGTATTGGCGATACAACGAATTTTCATAATGATACTTAAGGGGAATTGCACCTTTAGTCACGATCGCACCTAGACTTATTAAAGTACGTTGTTGCGCTTTAGCGCTATAAGAGCGCTGAAGCGCAACAACATACGAAGATTTACCGATAAAACAGATACCGAAAACCTATTAGTAACAAAAAGATGCCGTAAAGTTTTTTCATTAAGGCACTAGTGATATATGGTTGGTTAGCAAATATTGCGCCGAACAAGTTACCAATTACTAACCCAGCTGCAATCATGAGTGCGTGTTTAATATTTAAATTACCATTGCGGTGATAGACGATCGCACCTAAAATGCCGATCGGCAAAATTTGTGCTGCAATAGATGTACCAGTAGCAAACTTCTGATCCATCCCCATTAATAACACCATTGCAGGCACCATGATTGCACCACCACCGATGCCAAACATTCCACCCGCGACACCAGCGGCTAAACCGATCAGCAATAATTGAAATAGTACAGGCATAAAATTATGAAGATAAACTTAACAAATAGTAGAATAATTTTTAACTATCAGCTACTCTGATGACTAAAATCCACCATCCCCATAAGTTACCTCATGTTGTGAGTCGAGATCGTCGCAGTAAAATCCTCCGTAAAGGTTCATCCCACTCTCATTGGCGGGACCCTTACCATTGGTTGCTGACAATTTCTTGGGATAAATTTGTCATTGTAATTATTGTTGCTTATGCGATCGTCAATACATTATTTGCCTTAGCATATTTAGCCGGAGGAGATTGTATCGCTAATGCCCGTCCGCGGTCTTTTGCTGATGCTTTTTTCTTCAGTATCCAAACAATGGCTTCCATTGGTTATGGGGCGATGTATCCTAAAACTGACTATGCTAATTTAGTGGTGGCGATCGAAGCATTAGTTGGTTTAATGTGTTTAGCAATGGCAACTGGATTAATGTTCGCCCGCTTTTCTCGCCCCACAGCCAAAGTTTTGTTCAGCAAAATAGCAGTAATTGCCCCCTACGATGGTAAACCAACCTTAATGTTTCGCGCCGCTAACGAACGACATAACCAAATCTTTGAAGCGGAAATGCAAGTTAGTTTAGTGCGCGATGAAGTGAGTATCGAAGGTGTTGTAATGCGGCGATTTTATGACTTAAAATTAGTCCGTAATCAAACCCCCATTTTCGCCCTAACTTGGACAGGAATGCACATCATTGACGAAACCAGTCCCTTATATGACGAAACCGCAGAAACTTTGCCTAATTCTAACATCGAAATCATCGTTATTCTCACCGGAATGGACGAAACAGTTGCCCAAATAATTCACACTCGCCACTCATATTTAGCCGACGAAATTCACTGGAATCACCGTTTTGTAGATATTTTAGTTACCATGCCCGATGGTAAAAGATTAATAGATTATACAAGCTTCCATCAAGTAGTTCCCCTATAATTCAAAAGTCCGTTGTGAACACTTCAGTGTGACTGGGGATGACAGGCAAGATGCCTGTCCTACG
>JBAVZX010001325.1:0-8618 GCA_049589015.1 Phormidium sp.
CCAAGAGGCAGAGCCTCTGTTTTTCGTTCCCAGGTTCAACCTGGGAACGAGATCAGGGAGGTTCTACCTCTGTTGCTGCAAGGTCTGAGTTTTAGGGATTTTTCCCCTTTAGAGCCGTTCAGGAGTCCCCATTCTCCTTTAAGTAGGCTTCTATGGCTTCGGTTGCTAACTGAACCAGTGGCTTACCTTGACGAGCAGCCGTTTGTTTGAGTCGATCGTACACATCATCACGGACGCTGATGCGACGGCGAATTTTGTTTGGAGTCGTACTTTCAGTGGTTGCAGTTGTTTCGGTTGATTCCACGGGCGTTAGAACTTCTGTTTTCTCCATACCAGAATTAACTAGATGACCATTGGCTAACTCTACCTCAGTTGGTGCAGTCTGGTATGAGGTGCTAAAGCTTCTCAGTGCTTCAAATCCGACTCGGTGGCAAAAATCTCCGAAGCTTTCGGGCTTTTCTTGTTGTAATTGTTCTTTGCGGAAATAAACCAATAATGGTTCTAAAGTTGTTTCTAAGTCTTTAATGTTCAGCTTGTCCATGTAGGGTTGTGCTAACCGCGTTTGATTTGGATCTCCTCCTAACCAAATTTGATAGGAATCAGGCGCTTGACCAACGAAACCAATTTCTGCTAGGTAAGGACGGGCGCATCCGTTTGGGCAACCTGTCATTCTGACTACGAAGTGTTCTTCTTTGAGCCCGACTTTTACTAGTAATGTCCGCAGTCTTTCGAGGATGCTGGGAATGATTCTTTCGGATTCGGTTATTGCTAAACCGCAGGTGGGTAGGGCGGGACAAGCCATTGCGTAGCGGACTAGGGGATCGATTTCGGTTTCGGTTTTGATGCCGTTGCGATCGAGTATTCCCTGAATCTCTCCCTGATTTTCCCGATCGATCTCCGCCAAAATTAAGTTTTGATGCGGTGACAAATACATGGGTAATTGGTATTTCTGCACGATTTCTTTCAGTGCAGTTTTTAATTTAAAATCCCCTTCGTCTTTAACCCGACCATTTTCAATGGAAATACCTAAAAATAGTTTTCCGTCTCCCTGTTCCTGCCAGCCTAAAAAGTCTAAATATTTGAATTCTGGCAGGGGTTGAAAGGGTTGTAAGGATTTACCAAAGTAACCTTCTACGACTTTTTTAAATTTGTCTAATCCCCAATCTTCGATCAGGTATTTCATTCTGGCATGACGGCGGTTGGTCCGATCGCCATAATCTCTCTGGGTCGCTACAATTGCTTTTACTAAGTCGTAAACATCGGCTTTATCTACATAACAAAGCGGATCGGCTAACCTGGGAAATGTTTCTTCTTGATTATGGCTGCGACCTAAACCACCACCCGCAAAAACATCAAATCCAGTTAATTCTCCCTTTGAGTTAGTAATAACTATTAAACTCAAATCTTGGGAATACAAATCAACTGAATTATCCCCCGGTACAGTCACGGAACATTTGAATTTACGAGGCATATATTGAGTCCCGTAAATTGGTTCTTTTTCGTCTTCTAAGTTAGTTCCGTTAGTGTTACGTTTTCTCGCTGCTACTACTTCGGGGTCTTCTTCTGCGGAAATGACTTTTTCCCCATCTAGCCAAATTTCGTAGTAAGCTCCACTTTGGGGAGTTAATAAATCAGCGATGTTGTTGGCATATTCCCAAGCATATTTGTATTCGGGGCGATTTTTGTAAGGTGCTGGCGGTGCCATGACGTTACGGTTCAGGTCGCCGCAAGCGCCGAGGGTGGAACCGAGGTTTTTGACTATGGCTGCGATCGCTGCTTTCAAATTCTGCTTTAAAATGCCATGTAATTGGAAACCTTGGCGCGTCGTCGCTCTGATTGTCTGATTGCCATACTGATCAGATAATTGATCTATGGCTAAATACAGTTGTGGCGGAATAAATCCCCCCGGACTACGGGTACGCAGCATAAACTGGTAGTCCTTTTCCTGACCTTTCACCCGATTATCCCGATTGTCTTGCTGATAAGACCCGTGAAATTTTAAAATCTGGTTAGCGTTTTCGCTAAAAGAGTTTGTATCTTGTAAAAGCTCAGTGGCAACTGGTTCGCGCAAATAATTACTCTGTTCTTTTAAACCTTCTACTTTAGAAAGTTTCCGAGTTGTGGCTGTTGGTGTGGCAGGCTGGGTCATGGAACTATTCTGAAATTGAACTTAGGACTTTCCCTCAGATCTTCTTTCCCACCCTCAAGTCTGGATGGTGAAACTCTGATTTATTAATCCCGGTAATCCGGTCGGAATTATGGATATTATTATATTTTATCACAGTTAGGAAGCAAAACTTTGTTAATATAGAAACCTTTAGTAGTTACTAATTTTCTTCATATTTAGCGTACAACTACTCAGGAATAATTACCTAGCAAAGTTTGGTGAGTCGGGGAATCATATTAATATTTTTTAAGGAATATCAAAAAATCTTGCAAATTGTTACTTTATAACTTGATAATTAAACTTTAAGGACGGCAAGTTCTAATTTTTGTAATGGGCACAGTTTGAAAATATGACAACTGTGGAGTAATTTACCTTTCTTTGCGATCGCGCTGATTTACTAATTAAAATCGCACCTCAGCAAAGATTTTTCGCCAATTTTTCCAGACCAATCCAGTCCATTTACATCACTTTCAGGAGTACTCCTAATGTTTGGTTTTATCAAAAATATACTCTCTTCTGACAAATCAGGCTCAACTGCAACCAAAGCGAAAAAGCAGAAAGGTTACTTTTTGGAACTAGATGATTCAGCAATTCCTCAAACCACTAATGGCAGTAAGCCAGCCGAAACCGCTAAAGCGGAACCTGCACCAGTGGCAAAAGCGGAAGCAACTGTAAAAGTGATTGAACCAGCCGCAGCGGAAACCAAACCAGAACCAGCCAAAGCGGAAACCAAACCAGAACCAGCCGCAGCGGAAACCAAACCAGAACCAGCCAAAGCGGAAACCAAGCCAGAACCAGCCAAAGCGGAAACCAAGCCAGCCAAAACCACAGCCAAAAAAGCGAAACCTGCACCCGCAGCCAAGCCAGAACCGGCCCCAACTCCTGCACCAGTGGCAGCTACTAAGCAGAAGAGTCAACCCGAAGCAGAAAAAACCTTTGCGCCTAAGTATCTCACATCTACTGGTAGCAATAGTCGTCGTCGTCCGGGTGCGAATATGAGTTCCTTCTTGGAAATGGCGCGTCAGGTCAAACCTTCTAACCAGTAGTTATTGGTAAATGTTTGAGGAAAGCGAGGCTGCTGTACAACTGAAAAGCTGGGTCCCAGTGGGTTGGCTCTCTGCGGAATAAAGTAATGTGGGATGGAATGCGGTTTAAAAGTTCAATGTGGTCGAGTGCAGTTTCCGCAAAGGCGGTGAAATCAGACCAGACTTTTGCTTGTGGCGTTTGATGACTCAAGAATTCGAGTAAACCGTTCCAGTTAATTCTAGTGGTAGCTTGCTCTGGATCGGGAACAAAGGTAATACCCTGCTGAAACTGGTAGTTACTATCCCACAAACGCAGAATGCAGTTTCTCGCTGGTAGGTGTAAATCACAAAATTGGGCGTAGTCTTGGGTTTGTACCTTGCGTTGCAGTTTTCTGCGGAAGTCGAGGTCTACGACTTCTTCAAAAATCGGCAGTTGTCCTTGGACTAGCTGAGTGACTTCTTGCCAATCAAAAGTTAGGGAACCTAGCTGACCTTGCTGGTTGTAGCAAACTACGGTGGGGTGGGGATAAATTGATTGGAAGTAGCTGACGCGGAAGATGTTGATTTTCTCAATATCAGCTAGTTTTATCCAAAAACAGGGAATTTGAGCCTTAAGTAATTGTTGACCGTAAAATTGCAGTTCTCCGATCGCACCTGTTCGCAACAACCGCCAACCTCTACTTTGTAATTTTAATCTGGCACTGTAGGGGTCAATATTCATAATTTGGGCAAAGTTTTGGGCGGCTTGTTGTTTAGCCTCGCTATTTACTGGTTCTAAAATTAGTACGCCTGGTTGGGTGTCGCTAGGATTAGCTTTGGCTTTAGCGATTTCCTCTCGGCGTTTTTCTTTTTGGGTTTTTTCAATGCGTTGTAATCCCTGACGCGCTTGGGAGACAATTTTCGGATTGGTGGTATCCCGCAATAGCTGACGATAAATGGTTTCGGCTTTTTCTAGTTTGCCTGTAACTTCATGCAAACGGGCGGCGTACAAGTGTCCCCAAGGGTTTTGCGGTGATTCTTTGAGTAGTAGTTTTAGTAAACGTGCGGCTTCCCGGTAGTCTTTACGGTCAAAAGCGGCGGCGACTTGGTTAATCATTTTTTCCTGAAAACCTTTTTATATAATCTCTCTTATTTAATACTTCCCATTTCTGCGGTGGAGGCTACTAGGGAAAGGGCAACTATTGGGGCGAGTACAGCTGTAAGGATGCGCTTTCCTAATGATACTGTTTGAAATTCGGCTGTTTTTGCGGCTTGAATTTCTCTCTCTGTCCATCCTCCTTCTGGCCCTGTAGCTATGGTAATTGCTGTATTTGGAAATGGGATTAAAAAATTAAGCAAATTGGGTGAGTTTCCTCTGGCATAACAAATATATTTTGGTTGATTAACTAAGGAAAAACTATTTTGAAATGGGATTGGTTCGAGGATTTCAGGAACTATTTGCCGTTCGGATTGTTCGGCTGCTTCGATCGCAATCCGCCGCCAACGATCGATCTTTTGTGGACTAGGTTTGAGGATTGTGCGATCGCTAATTACTGGGATAATTTTAGTTACTCCTAATTCTGTTGTTTGTTTAACTACTTCATCAAATCCGTTTTTCGGTAAGGCAATAATTAGGGTAACTGAAATAGGTAATTCGGTGTGAATTGTAATTGGTTCGAGAATTTCTGCTTGTTGTCCTAATAGTTTCGCTAACCACCATTGTCCTTGTCCGTTCATGGCGATAAAGCGATCGTCTTTTTGTAAGCGTAAGACTCGACTTAAATAATGATATTGTTCTGGGGTTAGGGTGATTTGTTGGTTTTCTATTTGGGTTGGGGAAATGGTTAGTCTTTGCAGTTGAGTCATTTTAGAACGCAGATGAAAGCAGATAAACGCAGATAAACGCAGATGTTTTTGTGGGTTTTTGGTGGAAGTTGGAGATTTAGGATTTTTTACCACAGATATCCACAGATGGACGCAGATGAACACAGATGGTAGTGTTATCTTTACTGTTGGGAAGCAGAGGTTTTTTCGGGATTGTTGCGAATTATTTCTCTAACTTCCATTAAAATTACTCCTAATCTATTTTTTCCACTACCATCAGCGCCACAACCCCAATAATAATCAATTGGTGAGTTTTCTACTATTTCTTTTTCACCTGTTTCTAGTAAAATTTCCCGAATATTTGCATGGGTTTGAAATTTTTTTAATACGGCTTTTCGCATAATTTCTTCTTTGACTTGTTCCCAGTCGGAACGCAAAGGACGTTTTCTGTCTCGTCCCATTTTGGCAGCATCTTTGGGGGTTTTTACTTGGCGAATTTGCTCACAATGAGGTGTTCCGGGAAACTTTTGGGCTTGAAAATAATGTTCGCTTGTTGACCAATAAACTCCTTCTAATTCAAAGCCGTGAGGCGAAAAATTGGAAAAACAACCATAAGTATCACGAGTGCTGTAAAAATAAATAGTCATGGTTTTTCAGTTTATCCGCAGTGTTAAATAAACTTTTGACAGCTTTCAGGAATCGGGAACAAAGGATTACAGATAAAGTCAATACCCTTCAGAAATTACTCTTCCGAGTCTGCGATCCTCAACTCTGGTGAAAAAAGAGGGCGATCTTTCGGTATTATAGAGAACTGTCTTACCTAATTGACCGATAGGTTCGGCTGTTCACACCTTCTGGAGATACCACAATGTTCACCCTGAAAGTTGTTGTCAATGTTGTTGTTGCCTTCTTTGTCTTACTATTCGTCTTTGGATTCTTATCTAATGATCCTTCTCGTAACCCGAAACGTCGCGATTTGGAATAATACGCAGTTAAACCACCTCTTAGCTTCTCTGGGCGGGGGTTTCCTCGCCCTCATAGCTATTCATGAGGTTGGGGCTATGCGTCTGGGCTGTTCGATCGCTTCGTTGGGGTGAAAAATGCCCTACCCAGATTTGCCACCACAACCCCCTGCGATCGTGCAACATTTACCAGCCCAAAGGCTTGTCCCCAAAGATTTGAGCCAAAACTCAGGTCAGATTGCACTAAATGCCGAAATTTCGGCAAATTCGCCAGAAAAAGCTGACTCTGCGCCGCTTCCTGCTAGTGCAGCCTCTAGTGCTGCTTTGTTGGGTGAAACCCAAAGTTTGGGACTCCCACGACAAAGGGAAGTGGTAGTTAGTGATTGGAAACAAGAACAGGCTTTTCCCCCAGGGACAAGTCTCAGTTTTCAGTCCCAACAAACTGCTGAGGAACTAAACTTCCTCCTGGAAGGACATATCGCCCCGGCTATTGGCCCAACTGAGATTCCGTCCCCAACTTCCCCAACACCGGGAAATGTTCCGGCTTTGGTGGGAATAGTTGAGGTGTCCTCAGATACCCAAGAGTTCGATCTATTGCGGCAAATTTTTACCGCTGAAGGTAATGTAGTCGTGCGCTTCCAAGGCGGAGTCCTCAATGCTGAACGGGTACAGGGAAATTTGGCGACTCGCGTCACGGTAGCGGAAGGTGATGTGGCTTTTCGCCGCGGGAATCAGCTGTTGCGTGGGGAACGGTTGGTTTATAATTTTGTCCAAGATACGGGGACTTTGGCAAGAAGTCGGGGGGAAATTTTTGCCCCTACTAGCGGTGTGGAGTTGACTTTTGACTCGGAAACTGCTTTGGCGAATCCGGCTTTAGTGGTCGATCGCCCTTTGAGCGATCGCCTACTGGAAGACCAACCAGCACAGCGCGTTACAGGGGCAGCTGGGATAACTTATTCTGTAGGTGGTGGCAGGTCTAATGCCAATTTATCGCCTGTGAGAAGCGGTCGCCGGGGTGAAATAAATCGCATCCGCTTTGAGGCGGAAAATTTGCAGTTTTACCCTAGAGGTTGGACTGCGACCAATGTCCGTCTTACCAATGACCCATTTTCGCCACCAGAATTGGAAATCCGCACTCCCAGGGCTGTATTAACAAGGGAGTCGCCGTTGCGCGATGTGGTAAATACGGTTAGACCGCGGATCGTTTTTGATCAGGGTTTTTCGCTACCGCTTTTACAATCGCGATTTGTGTTCGATCGCACGGAACGAGAACCACCAATTGCCCGTTTTGGTTATGATGATGGCGATCGGGGTGGTTTGTTTATTGAAGCACCTTTAACTTATTATTTGGGCCCAAAAGTTAAATTAAGTGTAACACCACAATTCTTTCTCCAAAGAGCAGTTTTTGAGGGTTTTGGTAATCCCGCTCAACTCTTTGGTTTAAGAAGTATCTTGAGGGCAGATTTAACGGAACGAACTGTAGTTGTGGGCTCGGTAATTCTGAAAAATTTTGACTTTTGGGATGAACCAGAAGATAAAATTCGTGCTTCTTTAAGGGCACAACAAATTATTGGTACTACTTATCCCCATCGCTTATCTATTGAGTACAGTTTTCGCGATCGCTTATTTAACGGTTCTTTAGGTTTTCAAGATATTTACGAATCTTGGGGCGCAGTATTACTTTCTCCCGTTTTTACTCTGGGTGATACAGGGATTAATCTTACCTATCAATTAGGCGCACAATATATTACCGCCAACACCGATCGGTTAGATTTATTACCACCTGTATTTACCAATGTTCGCACTGAATTAGGTCGGTTTCAAGCTTCTACTACTGTCACTCGCGGCATCTTTCTCTGGCGCGGTAAACCTTTACCAGCAACCCCAACTGAAGGCTTAAGATATACTCCTTATCCAGTTATTCCTTTCTTACAAATAGTGCCAATTGTGTCTGGTACTACTAGTTTTTATACCAGTGGCGATACCCAAAGTTCTTTGAGTTTCAGCATTGGTTTACAAGGTCAATTCGGACATTTTTCCCGTCCATTTTTAGATTACACAGCTTTTAATATCCGTTATACTCATATACTTTTAAACGGTTTATCTCCTTTCTTTTTTGACCGAGTTGTTGATGACCGAGTACTTTCTTTTGGACTTGCTCAACAAATTTATGGGCCGTTTAGAATCGGGTTTCAATCATCAATTAATTTGGATACTAGAGAAAGTATTAGCACCGACTTTTACTTAGAATATAGTCGCCGGACTTACGGGGTGACAATTCGTTATAACCCAGATTTACAATTGGGTGGAGTTGTCTTTCGGATTAGCGATTTTAATTGGAATGTTGGCGCTGAACCATTCCAAGGTTCCGGTGTCCGTTTTGTTGATACAGGTGTGATTCGGGAAACAGATTAGTTGGGCACCGGGGACTATTCATTCCTGCTCCCAATCTTATCTAAATAATTGTTGAATTTCTCGCAAAATTGTCAGTAATACTTCTTCAACGAAAAACATTGTGCGATCGAGAATTTCTAAAACTTGCTCTAAAGGATGTTTAATATAACCTGTGGAAGTAGCTTGGATTTCGATCGCATCTGTGGTATTATTAGAATTAGTTGGTATTTGCAGTTTATTTTTGCTAGTTATTAGGGAATTTTCAGC
>JBAVZX010001326.1:0-3985 GCA_049589015.1 Phormidium sp.
CTGTAAGGCGGGGAGAGGAGGAGCAGTTTGGGGAGTCTGGGCATGAGAAACAGCAGTTAAAAGAGCCGCAGACGCTCCTGTGGCAACAATTCCGCAAAGTACAAAATGAATTTTTTTCATAATACTCCTAAACTTGTTTGGATAAGTGTCCGGTAGTCAATCTAACTCCGGTTGGTATGTCAAGAAATTTGTTACTTGATGATTTTAAGACACTTAGCAACATTTTTTTCTCTTTGGCACAAAATGACAAGAACTTGGGCTATGTTTGCTCAAAAATTTAGATATGCTTTGGGTAAGAGTTAAGTTTTGTGACACTGTGAAGCCTATTTACTTGCAGAAATTCAAACTCAAGTATGTGACGATCGGCTTGATGACCTGTATGTGGCTGCTGCTTAGTCCAATGACAATCAGCGCTAATACGCAGGTTAACACGACCGATGGGATAAAAAATGTGGAAAATCCTTTGGGATGGAAATCCTACGGAATGGTAGGAGATGTCGTCTATGCCCCCATTCGGCTAGATGGACATCACCTGTTTACGATCGCAGCCGAACGAACGAAACAGACTACTCAATGGGGATTCGGTGCCATCCAAATCCGACGCGATCGAATTGAAAATCGCTTGAACTCCCAAGTACGATACTTGGTGGAAAATCGTGTTGATCCAAAATTGCTGCAAGTTTTTACCACTCAGTTGAATAAACAGATGGCGGTTCAGACGGCGTTGAACGGCAATGTCAATAAACCGATTGCGACTATCACTGCCTTGGATGCTGAAATCTATGGCTTAACAGAAGCTGAAGTCGCTGAAGAGTACGCCCAACAGATTCGCCAAGGGTTGCTCAGGGCAGTGGCGGAACGGCAACCTGATGTCTGGCGATCGCATTTACAATCAGCAGTCAGTGGTGGCGCGATCGCAACTTTGTTGATTGTATGCTTATTTTGGGGACAAAGACGAATTGATAATATTCGTCGGGAATTGCGTCAGGAGTTTCATTCCCAGCAAAAATTACTGACTCAGGAACCGGAAATTACAGAAATAGAGGAAGACACAACTCAAAATGTCTCTGCGGAGCAACAACAGCTATTTGACCTGAAACGTCAAATCGATCAAAAGACCTGGCAGAAACGGATCTTGCAATTGTGCTTGGTTTTGGTTGGGGTCGTGGGACTATCATGGATGCTGCGATGCTTTCCTGAAACGCGAACAATGGGAATTCTGCTGTTTAGACAACCGATGGGATTGTTATTGATTGGACTGGGCTTCACAATGGCAATTATTTTGAGCCATTTTTTGATTGACTGGTTATTGACCAAATGGGTGGGAACAGAAGATCAGTTACCATTAGCGTTGATTGAGCGTCGCCGCAGACGATTCCTCGCCCTTTCTCCACTCTGGAAAAGCGTCCTCACTTTTTTACTGATTGGTTTAGGTCTTGTTCTAGCCTACAGTTTGTTCTCCATTTCCACAGGGTTAACCCTATTTACGGAAATTGGGGTTATGGGACTGGCAGTTTCTCTGGCGTTCCAGTCATCGATCAAAGATGCCTTGACTGGTTGGATGTTGCTGGCAGAGGATGCTTTTACTGTGGGAGATATTGTTGCCATCAAAGATGTGTCTGGTGTTGTGGAATCAATGGGGCTGTTAGTAACTAAAATTCGGAGTTCTCCGGGAGACTTGATCACTCTTCGTAATGGCGAAATTACTTATGTCACTAATCGATCGAAAGACTGGTCTAGGATAGATTTCACTGTATTGGTTGAGTACGACACTGAAGTAAAAAAAGCTATGACCATCATGAGGCAAGTCTTTCAGACAATACAATCCGATCCAGTTTGGGGACTACAACTGATTGGTGAACCCGATATTTTGGGGATTGAAAAGTTTGACGATCATGGTATTTTGCTGAAAATTCGCGCTCAGACCCAACCTGGTCAACAATTTAATGTCACCCGTGAGTTCCGACTCCGCTTGAATCAAGCATTTCAAGATGCAGGTATTATCATTTCAATTCCCCAACGAGCAATTCGGTATCGATCACCATAATTTTTCTCTAAAAATGAATGAGATTTGAAAGCTAAAAAGTCCCAAGAAAATATCCGCTTAAGTTTATGGAGAAGATCTAAATTATGCTCACCAAAATTGAGAATGTTGCCCCACGCGATCTGTCTAATTTGAATTTAGAACCTCGTGGACGGGTGTTTCCCAGCCCGATGCTGTGGAAAAATCATATTTTTTATCAAATTCTGCCCGATCGCTTCAGTGATGGTCGGGAAGCAGAGCGTCCCTTGTTCGATTATCGCCACTCTGAAAAATATCGGACTCAGGACAAACGTGCTTGGATGTCAGCTGGTTTGCGCTTTACGGGGGGAACGCTTCAAGGTATCCGCAGTAAGCTGGATTATTTGCAAGGATTGGGGATTACAGGTTTGTGGCTGAATCCGGCTTTTAAGCAACGGGCAGATTTGCAAACTTATCACGGCTATGCGATTCAGAATTTTCTTGATATTGATCCGCGTTTTGGCACTATTCAGGATTTGCGTGATTTGATCGATGATGCTCACGATCGCAATATGGTAGTCGTCTTGGATGTGGTGATCGACCATACGGGTAATAATTGGTTCTATGGGCCAGACTTGACTGGGATTACGGAAGAATCCTTACCTTATCGCTACGATCCACCTTACAGCTTTGCGGGTTGGCGTTCTGGTACAGGTGAGTGTATCCCGGAAATTAAAACTCTGGAAGATGGCTGTTGGCCTAAAGAATTGCAATCTTTGGATGCTTATAATCGTCGGGGTGCGATCGTTAACTGGAACACTCCCGATCCGATGGACCCGAATGCGGAATTTCGGCGGGGTGACTTTTTTGATTTGAAGAAGTTGAATGGCTACCACAAAGCCACAATGGATGCGATTACTCGTTGCTACCAATATTGGATTGCTGTCACCGATTGTGATGGCTTTCGGATTGATGCTGCCAAACACATCCCCAAAGATCTCTGTGCTCAGTTCAGCTTTGCGATCGCTCGTTATGCCCAGTCTATTGGAAAGGAAAACTTTCTGCTAGTAGGTGAAATCACTGATAACTTGATGTCGTACAGCTACCTCTCCCTGTTTGGTAGTGTGTTCGATCGAGCATTAACAGCAGTACTCGATATTAACAACTCCCCAAATCAAATGGCGGGGGCGGCTCGCGGTACACTCAATCCAATGGACTTTTTTAAACGTTTCGGAACTGATTCCGATTTAACTCGTTACGTCCAGACTGGGCGAGTCCATGTCTCAATTCTGGATGACCATGATATGTCTTGCAAGTCCCACAAGCAGCGATTTGCCGCCAATAACTCAACCCCTAATCGTTACTGGCAATCGGCTCATGCTGTAGGCATTCAACTGCTGACTCCTGGTATTCCTTGCATCTATTACGGCACAGAGCAAGCTTTTGATGGCAATGAGGGCTATCACGATTACCGCATCGAACCCAATCGCTTTGGTGAAGACCGTTATATTCGGGAAGATATGTTTGGGGGGCCGTTTGGGGCGTTTCAGACTACGGGTTGTCATTTTTTCAATCCCGATCATCCGACTTATTTGCGGATTGCGGCGATCGCTCGACTACGACAAAGGAATGATACCATTGGGCGCAGCCTGCGGATGGGCATTTGCTATCCTCGTGAAACCTCTTTCTGTGGCTATCCTTTCGGCTTGCCTGGAGCGGGTGAACTCTTCGGCTGGTCTAGAATTCTCTCCTATCACGAAGTCGTTGTGGTCATGAATACACATGGATTGGAAACTAGGGGAGCCGATGTGACTGTGGATGAAAACTTAAATCCCCCTGGCTCGAAACTGCGGGTACTTTATCGGGCTGATTGGACAGATGAACAACTCAAACAGCCTCCTACTGATGAATTTATCACGGTTGAGCAAACCTCTGATGGTCGTGCATACGTCCGTCTATCTCTGCCACCAGCAGGGATGGTGG